>NZ_LBKA01000245.1:0-135625 GCF_028128955.1 Bradyrhizobium sp. CCBAU 11386 | reverse complement strand
TTTTCCGTCAGGGCCCGTCTCTTGAGGCTGGGCCTGCGCGATCACGAGCGGCGAAGCGCTTTGCGCATGCGATGCGGTGTTTGCCAATTGCATCGCGGTCAGAGCCGTGGTGGCAAGCAGCACGAAACGAAGATTGGTCATAGTGGTGAACTTCCCCGGAAGGTTCTTTGACGAAGTGGTGGGATGAACAGCTACGCGTTAGGCCGCATTGTGGCGGGCGAAGCGGGCGCCGCCCGATTTATTTCTGCACGCAAATCACTTCATTATGCCGACGTTCATTGCGCATTCAGGCGTGGGTTGCAATCGCCTCAGATGTGATGGTTCGCCTCATCTATGATCTCGCGGCGGCATTGCATCCGTCGCAGGATTGGGAGCAAGCGGTCCGTTCGGCCCGGGCGATGGAATCTCTTCAGGCATGCGGCCCGGCAATTCATCGGGCCACGGTGATTCGCCGGGCTCGCGCACCGGCGGCGTGATTTCGGGCTGCGGATTGCCCGGCGGAATTCCAGGCGGCGGCTCGGTGGGAGTCCCCGGCGTTGCCGGTGGAATCTCGGGCGGTTCGATCGGCATCGGCATCATCGAGTTCGGTTGTCCAGAGAACAACAACGATGATGCCGCGCCGATGTTCCCTGTCGCGTCGTCTCGGAACGCGCGCCTATTCGGGCGCGTGACAGACGGCCTCGATGTTGTGGCCGTCGGGGTCCCGCACGAAGGCGCCGTAATAATTCGGATGATAGTGCGGGCGGATGCCGGGCGGCCCGTTGTCGCGTCCACCGGCCGCGAATGCCGCCTTGTAAAAGGCGTCGACCGTCGCGCGGTCCTTGGCCGCGATCGCGACATGCACCGGCTTGTTCATGGCGCCTTCGCCGCCAATCCAGAAATCCGGCTTGCCGTCGGCGCCGAAGCCGGCGGCCGGATCGTGGCCGGTCTGCTCCGCCGTGACCTCCATGATCAGGCTGTAGCCGAGCGGCGCCAGCGCCTTCGCATAGAACGCTTTTGCGCGTTCATAGTCGGAGACGGAGAAACCCAAATGGTCGATCATCGCAACCTCCGTTGTTCGTCCCCATCAGCGTGACAGGAACGTATTGCTTCGTGTCTTGCGTGCGATCGCAAAGCCGCGCGAGACCATGTCGGCAATACAATCCTGCTGCCATTCCTTTTGTGACAGATGCTCGATCACCACCGCGCGTGGCCACAGCGACTGCGGCGCGTCGCGGAAGAAGCCGATCAGCACGCGGTCCTCGAAGCCTTCGACGTCGATCTTGAGCGCATCAACCTGCGTGACGCCGGCCTCGTCGAGAATGCGTGTCAGCCGCAGCGACGGGACCTTGATCGCATCGGCGCTGGCCGTGCCGGTGACGACGTGGGTGGCGCCGAGATTGCCGCCGCCGCTCTCGATCATCAACTCGCCGTCGCTGTCGCCTGCTGCGGCCTGCACCAGGCGGACCTGCGTCGCCTTCGATGCGGCGTGGTTGAAGGAGAGACGTCCGAAGGTCAGCGGATGCGGCTCGATCGCGATCACCTTGCCCGCGGGCCCGACCTGCCGCGCCATCACCAGGGCAAACGTGCCGACATTGGCGCCGACGTCCACGAACACGCCGCCCAGCGGGGTGTGCTGGCGCAGGAAGTCGAGCTCGTCGAGATTGTAGTCAGGGTTGAACAGCGCGCCGCGCTCGGTCGCGCTGCCCTGGTGGTAGAAGCGGAACGAGGCGCCCTGATACTGCACGTCGATCGGACCGCCGCGCAGCAGATCGACCAGCCGCGACAGCCAGGGCCGGAACGCGCCGCGCTTCAGCCCCGATTGCGTCGCGAGGCGAATGATCGCGGCCTGCGCCGCATTCGGCGCAAACGCGCCGAATGGCGCGGACGAAGGGGCGTTGTCGGGCGTCAAGCAGGTGGTCCTCGTTGCAAGCGGCGCATGCATAGCCGGTTTTGCCGGGGACTCCAACGTTCGATCACCGGTGTCGTCCCGGGGCGCGAAGCGAGCCCGGGACCCATAACCCCAGGGAGGAGTCGTGACGCCAAACTCCCACTCCGAGTCTTCGCCAAATTTCTCCCTGTGGGTATGGGTCCCGGATCGGCGCTCCGCTTCGCTGCGCTTGTCCGGGACGACGGAGAGTGCTTCACGCCGCCTTTTTCGGCGGAGCCTTGCGCTGGCGCAGGAAGCGGCCGAGCGGCCTGCGCCTGCCCTTGCGCGGGATCAGGTCGATGTCGCTGACGAGTTTCGCGCCGCCCTTGCGACGCTCCAGCACGATCTTGCGGCTGTGGAAGGCTTCCAGCTCGACGCGGTGCGCGACGCTGACGATGGTCGCCTTCGGCAGCGCGTCGGTGACCATCTTCATCATCTTGTCCTGGCTCTTCTCGTCGAGCGCCGAGGTCGCCTCGTCAAGGACGACGATGTCGGGGCTGTGCAGCAAAGCCGCGCGAAGGCGAGGCGCTGCTTCTCGCCGCCCGACAGCGTCTGGTCCCACGGGCCCTCTTCCTCGATCTTCTCCTTGAGATGGTCGAGGCCGACCTTGCGCAGGGCTTCTCCAATTTCTTCGAGGGTCCAGTCGTCTTCGGCTCCGGGATAGGCGACCGCGCGGCGCAAGGATCCGGAGGGCCATGCCCGCCAGCGCCGCTGGATGCCCATGCGGGCGAACACCTGCGCCACGCCGAGCACGATGCTGCCGAGCGCAAACGGAAAGAACACCGCGGTGAGATGAAATACGCTGGTCGCATCGCGCTGCTCGATGGCGTCGAAGATCGCGCGATTCCAGACATTGATGCCGTACTGGAAGCCGACGGCGAGGACGATCAGCACGCCGAGGCCGATCGAGAACGGCCAGGCCAGGCGATCGCCGTTGCGGCCCCAGAAGCCGCGCGCGCTGATCCAGAAGCGGGTCAGCAGATAATCCTTGCGCGCCTGCTCGGCCTCTTCAGGTGACAGCTCGGGATCGGGTTCGACCACCTCGGGCGGCGGCGGAGCCACTTCCTCGCCGGTCTCGCCCTCGATTTCGACGATGGGCGGTTTCTTGCCCTGTTCGCGCTTCCCGGCCGGTTTCTGCATGGCCGGACAATGCAAGGGAAATCAGTCGGTTCCCTGCGGTTCCGTGACTGGGCTATTCGGCCGCGCCATCGCGCACCCGCGCGGCTCTGTGGAGGATCTGCGACAGCTCCTCGATCGAATAGGGCTTTTGCACGAGATCGAAACCGTGGCTGCCTTCCTGCGCCAGCGCCTCGCTGTAGCCGGTGGTCAGCACGACCGGCACGCCGATGCCGCGATCGCGGATCGCCCGCGCCAGTTCGAGCCCGGTCATGCCGGGCATGACCACATCCGAGAACACGACGTCGAAACGATCCGTGTCCACGACCAGCTCGGCGAGCGCGTCGGCGGCGTTGTCGACCAGGGTGATGCTGTAGCCGAGCTCGGTGAGTCCATCGGCGGCGAAATTGGCGAGCTCGATATTGTCCTCGACCACCAGCACCGACATGCCGCTGCCCGGCAGCGCCGGTGCGGTGTTCGGCGCCTGCTGCTGCGGCAGCAGGTCCGCCGGCACGCGCGGCAGATAGAGCGAGAAGGTGCTGCCCTGGCCGACTTCGCTGGTGACCGTCACCTCGCCGCCGGATTGCCGGGCAAAGCCAAACACCTGGGAAAGGCCAAGACCAGTGCCGTGGCCGACCTGCTTGGTGGTGAAGAACGGCTCGAATATGCGCCCGAGTCGCGCGGCCGGAATGCCGATTCCGGTATCGCTGACGACGACGCTGACGAAGCCATTGCTACCCGGGATATGAGCGCCCGGAAGATGCGCCAGCGTGTCCGGAACGGTCGTCGCCGCCTCTACCTTGAAGCTGATCCGGCCCTTGCCCTGCATGGCATCGCGCGCATTGGTCGCCATGTTGATCAGCGCCGTCTCGAACTGGCTGGCATCGGCATTGACGAGGCACGGCTCCGCCGGCAGCCGCGTCGTGATCTCGATCGCGGGTCCCAGCAGCGTGGCGAGCATGTCGTGCAGCGACTGCATCCGCTCGCCGACGTCGAACACCTCCGGTTTCAGGGTCTGGCGCCGCGCGAAGGCGAGGAGCTGCGACGTCAGCCTGGCGGCGCGCGCGACCGCATCCGCGATCGCGGTCATGTAGCGCTGCCGCCGTTCTTCCGTCAGTTGCGGCCGGTTCAAGAGGTCGACGGAGGCGCGGATCACGGTCAGCAGATTGTTGAAATCGTGCGCAACGCCGCCGGTGAGCTGTCCCAGCGCTTCCAGGCGCTGGCTGTGCTTGAGCGCCTCCTCGGCCTCGCGCCGTTTTGCAGCTTCCGTCTGGAGATGCTGGGTGCGCCGGAAGGCGAATGCGAGCAGCAGAAACAGCAATGCGGTTGCGGGAATGCCGAACACCAGATGCTGGCCCATGGTGGCGAACCAGCGTGCGCGGATCGCCGAGGTTTCGAGCCCCGCGCTGACATAGATCGGGTACTCGGCGATGCGCCTGTAGCCGAGCCGGCGCTCGATCCCGTCCGACGGCCAGGCGATGGTGATGAGGCCGTGCACGGGGTTGGCTGCGATCTTCTGGCCGACCGGTCCGCCGGGATCGAGCCGGATATCGCGGTCGAGCCGCGGAAAATGCGCCAGCACCACGCCGTCGGCGCGACCCATCGCGAAGAAGCTGCCGGGATCGGAGCCGATCCTGGCGTAAAAGCTCTCGAAATATTCCGGCAGGACGGAGGCCTGGATCACGCCGATGAAGCTGCCGTCGTCGGAGTCGCGGCGGCGGCTCATCCCGAAGAAGCGGGCGCCCTGATAGGGCGGACGCGGCGTCAGGGGCGTGCCGATGAACGTGCCGATGGTCTGGTCGACATGGGCGTAGAAGTAGTCGCGGTCCGCAAAGCTCAGCTCCGGCGGCGGCGAGACGAGGCTGTTGACCAGTGCCTTGCCGTCCGCATCGAAGATCCATGCCGATTTGAGCTGCGGCAGCGAATCGGCCAGCCGCTTCAGGCGTCGGTGCAGTGCCGGTTCGCGCGTGCGGATGAGGCCGTCGGGGAGGCCGCGCACGACCTCGTTGAGTTCGGCGAGACTCCGGTCGATCGTCTCGAACACCTTGAGCGCATGCTCATGCGCGACGTCGAGCGTGCGCTCGATCTCCCGGTCGGCGATGTCTTTCGTCGAGGTGTAGGAGATCGTGGCGGCGATCGCGAACAGGGCAATCGGCAATGCCAGGGATGCCGCCATCATCCACTGCAACAGCTTCAGCGAATTGCGTTGCGCGCCCTGCACAGTCGCTCCGGTCCCTGGACCTGAGCTTAACTGAATTTCCCGCTGGGAAGGAAGCCGCTATGACTGGAACCGGTGGTTGTAATCCCCGGAAATCGCCCGCGGCGCGGAGTGGCGAAAAAATCGACTTAAATTTGACGCCGGTCGTAGCAGGCCCCGGCCATCTCGGCCGGGGATCGAAGCAAGAATGGCGTCTAGATCTGCCGCTCGACCATCTTGAGCTTGAGCTCGGCGATGGCTTCCGCCGGGTTGAGGCCCTTCGGGCAGGCCTTGGCGCAGTTCATGATGGTGTGGCAGCGGTAGAGCCGGAACGGGTCCTCGAGATTGTCGAGCCGCTCGCCGGTCGCTTCATCGCGCGAATCGGAGACCCAGCGGTTGGCCTGGAGCAGCGCGGCGGGGCCGAGATAGCGATCGCTGTTCCACCAATAGCTCGGGCACGAGGTCGAGCAGCAGGCGCAGAGGATGCACTCGTAGAGGCCGTCGAGCTTCTCGCGGTCCTCGTGGCTCTGGCGCCATTCCTTCTGCGGCGTCGGCGAGGTCGTCTTCAGCCACGGCTCGACCGAGGCGTACTGCGCGTAGAAATTGGTGAGGTCGGGAACGAGATCCTTCACCACCGGCTGGTGCGGCAGCGGATTGATCTTCACCGCGCCGTCCTTCACGTCGTGCATCGAGCGGGTGCAAGCGAGGGTGTTCTGGCCGTCGATGTTCATGGCGCAGGAGCCGCAGACGCCTTCGCGGCAGGAGCGGCGGAAGGTCAGCGACGGGTCGATGTTGTTCTTGATCCAGATCAGGCCGTCCAGCACCATCGGACCGCAATCATTGGTGTCGACGTAATAGGTGTCGACGCTCGGATTCTTGCCGTCGTCCGGATTCCAGCGATAGACGCGGAATTCGCGAACGTCGGTCGCGCCCGCGGGCTTCGGCCAGGTCTTGCCGCCGGTGATCTTGGAGTTCTTCGGAAGTGCGAATTCAACCATTTCTCTAACCTTTCGTCATTCCGGGATGGTTCGAAGGACCAGACCCGGAATCTCGAGATTCCGGGGTCGATGCTGTGCATCGCCCCGGAATGACGGCTACTGTTCGATCAGTACACGCGCGCTTTGGGCGGGATGTACTGCACGTCGTTGGTCATGGTGTAGTCGTGAACCGGGCGGTACTCGATCTTGACCTTGCCGGCATCGTCCAGCCAGGCCAGCGTGTGTTTCATCCAGTTCTTGTCGTCGCGCTCGGAAAAATCCTCGCGGGCGTGGGCGCCGCGGCTCTCGGTGCGGTTGGCGGCCGAGTTCATCGTCACCACCGCCTGCGAGATCAGATTGTCGAACTCCAGCGTCTCGACGAGGTCCGAATTCCATACCAGCGAGCGGTCGGACACGGCGATGTCGGTGATGCCGCTGTGGACCTTCTCGATCAGGTTCTGGCCTTCGCTCAGGACCTCGCCGGTGCGGAACACGGCGCAGTTGTTCTGCATCACGTGCTGCATGCCTTCGCGCAGCTTTGCGGTCGGCGTGCCGCCGGAGGCGTAGCGGTAATGGTCGAGACGGCCGAGCGCGAGCTCGGCGGAGTTCGCCGGCAGCTCGGGCTGCTTGGCGTTGGGCGTGAGCTTCTCGGCCAGCCGCAGCGCGGCGGCGCGGCCGAACACCACGAGGTCGATCAGCGAGTTGGAGCCGAGGCGGTTGGCGCCGTGCACGGAGACGCAGGCCGCTTCGCCGATCGCCATCAGGCCGGGGATGATGGCGTTGTCGTCGCCGTCCTTCTTGGTCAGCACTTCGCCGTGATAGTTCGTCGGGATGCCGCCCATGTTGTAGTGCACGGTCGGCACGATCGGGATCGGCTCGCGCGTCACGTCGACATTGGCGAAGATCTTCGCGGATTCGGAGATACCCGGCAGGCGCTCGGCCAGCACCGCGGGATCGAGATGGTCGAGATGAAGGAAGATGTGGTCCTTCTTCTTGCCGACGCCGCGCCCTTCGCGGATCTCGATGGTCATCGCGCGCGAGACGACGTCGCGCGAGGCGAGGTCCTTGGCCGACGGCGCGTAGCGCTCCATGAAGCGCTCGCCCTCGGAATTGACGAGATAGCCGCCTTCGCCGCGCGCGCCCTCGGTGACGAGACAGCCCGAGCCGTAGATGCCGGTCGGGTGGAACTGCACGAACTCCATGTCCTGCATCGGCAGGCCGGCGCGCAGCACCATGCCGCCGCCGTCGCCGGTGCAGGTGTGCGCCGAGGTGCAGGAGGCGTAGGCGCGGCCGTAGCCGCCGGTCGCGAGGATCACGGTCTGGGCGCGGAAGCGATGCAGCGTGCCGTCATCGAGCTTGAGCGCGATGACGCCGCGGCAGGTGCCCTGGTCGTCCATGATCAGGTCGATGGCGAAGAACTCGATGAAGAACTCGGCCGCGTGACGCAGCGACTGGCCGTACATCGTGTGCAGCATGGCGTGGCCGGTGCGGTCGGCGGCGGCGCAGGTGCGCTGCGCCTGGCTCTTGCCGAACTCGGTGGTCATGCCGCCGAACGGGCGCTGGTAGATCTTGCCGTCCTCGGTGCGCGAGAACGGTACGCCCCAATGCTCGAGCTCGTAGACCGCGTCGGGCGCGTTGCGCACCATGTATTCGATCGCGTCCTGGTCGCCCAGCCAGTCCGACCCCTTCACGGTGTCGTACATGTGCCAGCGCCAGTCGTCCTTGTGCATGTTGCCGAGCGAGGCGGAGATGCCGCCTTGCGCCGCGACCGTGTGCGAGCGGGTCGGAAACACCTTGGTGATGCAGGCCGTGCGCAGGCCCGCCTCGCTGCAGCCGACCACGGCGCGGAGGCCCGCGCCGCCGGCGCCGACCACGACGACGTCATAGGTGTGGTCTTCGATGGGATAGGCTTTTCCGTTGGTGGCGGGAGCGCCGTTGCCCTTGCCATTCGTCTCGTTGGCCATGGGTTACACTCCGGATGAAAGTTTCAGGATCGCGTAGGTCGAGGCGAGCGCCACGGCGATCGAGAAGAAGTTGTTGAGCATGATCGCGGTGAGCTTCAGCTTCTCGTTATGGACGTAGTCCTCGATCACCACCTGCATGCCGATCTTCATGTGCCAGGCGCTGGCGAAGATGAAGAGCAGCATGATGATGGCGATTGGCAGCGAGCCGATGGTCTGCGCTACGAAGGCCTGGTTGCGGCCGAACAGCATCACGATGATCACGATCACCGGGATCATCAGCAGCGTCATGGCCACGCCGGTGATGCGCTGCCGCCAGAAGTCCGACGTGCCCGAATGCGCCGCGCCGAGATTGCGGACGCGGCCAAGCGGGGTGCGCATGCTGCGCTTCGGCGTATCGGTTGCGCTCATCGTCCACCTCCGATCGCGTAGGCGACGATCCAGATCAGCACCGTCAGCACGATGCCGCCGATCAGCGCGCCCCAGGTCAGCGCTTCGCGCTCATTGGCCTTGAAGCCGTAGCCGAGGTCCCAGACGAAGTGCCGGATGCCGCTCAGCATATGGTGCATCAGCGCCCAGGTGTAGCCGAACACGATCAGCCGGCCGATGATGCTGCCGGTGAAGGCCTGGACATGGGAATAGGCGGCGGGGCCGGAGGCCGCCGCGATCAGCCACCAGGCCAGCAGCAGGGTTCCGGCATAGAGGGCGATACCGGTGGCGCGATGGACGATGGACATCGCCATCGTCAACGTCCAGCGGTAGACTTGCATGTGTGGTGAAAGCGGTCGTTCGATCCGTGCGGTCATGGGCTTTGATGTTGTGTAGCGGCCCAGCAGGGGGCGCGCGGGGATCGCGAAAGGTCGGCTCTATTTACGGAGTCGATTTGGCCTGCGCAATCACCAAATCGCCATAAATCGAACCGTGGTTCAGCGCTACAGCGTTGATGAACCAAGGCCAATCAGGGGCTTGGTATACCAGAGCAATGGTGTGCCGGGTAAGAATAGAATGTATATTCATCCTTTGCGATGACGGCCGAGGCGCATTGAAATTACTATTGGAACGGCTCTAGGCCGCCGCGGGCCAGCCACGGTTCGAACCAGTCAGTTCATGACGCCCCAAGCCGGCACGCATGACCGACGAGCCACGTCCAATTTCCGCCACGCGCACCGATTTTTCGCATGACAGGTGGATATGCGCAGCCTGCATCCCACCCCGCCGCAGGAATCACCGGCCGAGGGGATCGCTCCCGCGCCATCGCTCGACCAAATGCACGAATCTTCGCCGACCCCAGGCGAGACGGCTGATAGAGCGCATGGAGCGGAGCCGGAGCAGGTTCATGCTCGCAGGCCAGGCTTTGGACGTGCTGATGGCGGGACTTGATATCAAGGAGATCGTCGAACTCGCGCTGCTCCTGATCGCAACCGGCGCGCTCTCGGGATTCCTGGCCGGTGTGTTCGGCATCGGCGGCGGCGCGATTCTCGTGCCCGTGTTCTACGAATGCTTTCGCGTTGCCGGCGTCCCGCTCGAGGTGCGCATGCCGCTCTGCGTCGGCAGCTCGCTCGCGGTGATCATCCCGACCTCGATTCGTTCGTTCCAGGCGCATTACAAGCGCGGCGCCGTCGACATGGCGATCCTGCGCGTCTGGTGGCTGCCGATCGTGATCGGCGTCGCCGCCGGCAGCGTGGTCGCGCGCTACGCGCCGGAGCGGCTGTTCAAGATCGTGTCCGTCTGCGTCGCCTGGTCGGCCGCCGTGCGGCTCATCTTCGCGCGCGAGACCTGGAAGTTCGGCGACGATCTGCCGAACGGCCCGTTGATGCGAATCTACGGCTTCTGCGTCGGCATCCTGTCGACGCTGATGGGCATCGGTGGCGGTCTGTTCTCCAACCTGCTGATGACCTTTTACGGCCGCCCAATTCATCAGGCGGTGGCGACCTCGTCGGCACTCGCCGTGCTGATCTCGATCCCCGGCGCAATTGGCTACGTCTATGCCGGCTGGCCGGCAGCAGGGACCTATCCGACCGTCGCAGCTCTGCAAATCCCGTTCGCGCTCGGCTATGTCTCGCCGATCGGCGCCGTGCTGGTGATGCCGATGAGTCTCGTCACCGCGCCGCTCGGCGTGAGAGCCGCGCATGCGATGTCGAAGCGGACGCTAGAAGCGGCGTTCGGGTGCTATCTGTTTATTGTTGGAAGCAGGTTCGTGATGAGCCTCGTGGGCGGGCAGTGATGGCTTGAGGCGAAGCCTGTGCCACCCACTCCGCTGTCATCGCCCGCGAAGGCGGGCGATCCAGTATCCCAGAGACAGCAGTGATTGAGCCGAGAGGCCGCGGCGTACTGGATGCCCCGGTCAAGCCGGGGCATGACAGCCTGTTGTGTGGTGACGGGCTCGTCTTGATCGCAGCAGCGCCGAGAGCGCGGTCGCGACGAGCGTGCCTACTTCTTCGCGTAAATATCCTTGTAGGTATTCCGCAGCACGTTCTTCTGCACCTTGCCCATGGTGTTGCGCGGTAGCTCGTCGACGACGAAGACGCGCTTGGGCATCTTGAATTTTGCCAGACGCCCGTCGAGCGCCTTCAGCACCGAGGCCTCGCTGACCTCGGCGCCCTTGTTGCAGACCAGCACGGCCGTGACGCCCTCGCCGAAATCGGCATGCGGCACGCCGATCACGGCGGACTCGATCACGCCGGGCATCGCGTCGATCTCGCTCTCGATTTCCTTCGGGTAGACGTTGAAGCCGCCGGAGATGACGAGATCCTTGCCGCGGCCGAGGATGTGGATGTAGCCCTTGCCGTCGATCTTGCCGAGGTCGCCGGTGATGAAGAAGCCGTCGGGCCGGAATTCGGCCCTGGTCTTCTCCGGCATGCGCCAGTAGCCCTTGAAGACGTTCGGGCCCTTCACCTCGATCATGCCGATCTCTTCGCGCGGCAATTCCTTGCCCGTCTCGGGCTCGGTCACGCGCACGGAGACGCCGGGCAGCGGAAAGCCGACCGCGCCGGGCACGCGCTCGCCGTCATAGGGGTTCGACGTGTTCATGTTGGTCTCGGTCATGCCGTAGCGCTCAAGCACCGCGTGCCCGGTGCGCGCCGACCATTCGCGGTGGGTTTCGGCGAGCAGCGGCGCCGAGCCCGAAATGAACAGCCGCATGTGCTTGGTGGTCTCGCGCGACAGCGCGGCATTTTGCAGGAGGCGGGTGTAGAAGGTCGGCACGCCCATCAGCACGGTGGCGCGCGCCATCAGCTTGATGATCAGGTCCGGGTCGAGCTTCGGCAGGAAGATCATCGACGCCCGCGAAAACAGCGTCACGTTGGTCGCCACGAACAGGCCGTGCGTATGGTAGATCGGCAGCGCGTGGATCAGCACGTCCTTGTCGGTGAAGCGCCAGTAGCCGACGAGGCTCAGCGAGTTCGACGCGAGATTGTCGTGGGTGAGCATCGCGCCCTTGGAGCGGCCGGTGGTGCCCGACGTGTAGAGGATCGCGGCGAGATCGTCGCTCGCCCGCGGAACGGTCGCGAAGTCGCTGCTCGCCTTGTCGGCGGCTTCCGTCAGCGAGCCCTTGCCGTCAGGCCCGAGCGTCTCGACCCCAGCCTTCACCTTGGCGGCGATCGGGACGAGGCCCTCGGCCTTGGAGGGATCGCAGACCACCAGCGACGGCTCGGCGTCGCCGATGAAGTAATCGAGCTCGTTCAGCGTATAGGCGGTGTTGAGCGGCAGATAGACCGCGCCGGCCCGCACAGTGGCGAGATAGAGCACGATGTTCGCGACCGATTTCTCGACCTGCACCGCGACGCGGTCGCCGGGCTTCACGCCGCGCGCGACCAGCACGTTCGCCATCTGCCCGGCCCGCGCAATCAGATCGCCATAGCTGATGCGGGCGCCGTCATGCGTCTCGATCGCGAGGCGTTTGGGATCGTCCAGGCCGTCGAATAGACGGGAAAACAGATTGGCGTTGGCTGCTTGGTTCATGCAAGATTTCCTGGACCGCAAGGTCGGTCAAAACCGAGGGCTGGATTAGCAAAAACCGCCCCGATGAAGCAACGGAGACAGTTTGCATGACAAAAAACGGGAAACGCGTGGCCTGGATCACGGGCGGCGGCAGCGGGATCGGGGAGGCCGGCGCCGAGGCGTTAGCTGCCGACGGCTGGACGGTGGTGGTCTCGGGCCGGCGCCAGTCAGCCCTGGATACCGTGGTTGCCAAGATCACCGGGGCGGGCGGGGCGGCCGAGGCGATTGCGCTGGACGTATCCGACGCCACTGAAGCCCAGAAGGCGGCCGATCAGATCGTCGCGAAGCATGGCCGCATCGACCTCCTGGTCAACAATGCCGGCATCAATGTCCCCAAGCGGAGCTGGAAGGACTTGGAACTGGAAGGCTGGGACAAGCTGGTCCAGGTCAACCTCAACGGCGTGCTCTATTGCATGCGCGCGGTGCTGCCGACGATGCGCAAGCAAAAGGACGGCTCGATCATCAACGTCTCGTCCTGGGCCGGCCGGCACGTCTCGAAGATGCCGGGCCCGGCCTACACCACGACCAAGCACGCGGTGCTGGCGCTGACCCATTCCTTCAACATGGATGAATGCGTCAACGGCCTGCGCGCCTGTTGCCTGATGCCGGGCGAGGTGGCGACCCCGATCCTGAAGCTGCGTCCGGTGGTGCCGAGCGAGGAGGAGCAGGCCAGGATGCTGCAATCCGAAGATCTCGGCCGCACCATCGCCTTCATCGCGTCGATGCCGGCGCGGGTCTGCATCAACGAGCTCCTGATCAGCCCGACGCACAATCGCGGGTTCATCCAGACGCCGTTGAGCAGGGACTGAGGTATAGCGCGCGCCACAATCTCCTCTCGTCGTCCCGGGGCGCGACGAAGTCGCGAGCCCGGGACCCATAACCACAGGGAGGAGTTTGGCGAAGACTCGTGGTTGCCAGCTCGTGCCACGATATCTTCCTGGGGTTATGGGTCCCGGCTCTGCGCTCCGCTCCAGACAACGCTGCGCGTTGTCGGGAGCTGCGCTTGTCCGGGACGATGGCGGAGTGTGTGGACCGCACCCGCGCACCACACGAAGCACCCCGCACATAGTTTCACGCATCACAAAGAATTTTTCCCCGAAACCACTTCGCAAACCCTCCCGTAGTTCGGTCCAACGACGGCGCTGCTGCTTCACGTCAAACTGCCGCAGCCGCCGTTGTTGCCCCAACTCAAGCACCGGCCATTGCCGGGCTCAATTCAATCGGGAGACTTTCCATGTCGAAGCGTATTGCCTATCTCGCTGCCGCCGCCTTCAGCGCCCTCGCCATCACCGCGACCGTCGTCGCGCCCGTTCGTGCCGAAGAAGAGAAGACCGTCATGGTCGGCGGCGCTGCGATGTTCCCGTCCAAGAACATCGTCCAGAACGCCGTCAACTCCAAGGACCACACCACGCTGGTGGCGGCGGTGAAGGCGGCCGGTCTCGTGCCGACGCTGGAAAGCAAGGGCCCGTTCACGGTGTTCGCGCCGACCAACGCCGCCTTCGGCAAGCTGCCGGCCGGCACCGTCGACACCCTGGTCAAGCCCGAGAACAAGGCGACCCTGACCAAGATCCTCACCTACCATGTCGTGCCCGGCAAGCTCGAGGCCTCCGACCTCACCGACGGCAAGAAGCTGAAGACGGCGGAAGGCGAGGAGCTGACGGTGAAGAAGATGGACGGCAAGGTCTGGATCGTCGACGCCAAGGGCGGCACCTCGATGGTGACGATCTCCAACGTCAACCAGTCGAACGGCGTGATCCATGTGGTCGACACCGTGCTGATGCCGGCGACGTAACACCGCGGCATCCTGTTTCATCCCCGGCAGGGTGCGACGAAACGGCGAGCCGGGGCCACCCGGCTCGCTTTATTGTGACCGCGATAGCCCGCCGGCATCGATTCGATCGTCGGCGGGGCGTAACGAAAACGGAATGCCCGGCGTATAATTCCCGACAGACGATCCAAGGGACGATCCAAGGACGGAACCATCATGGCAAGCCTCACAGTCACCGACGAGCAGGTCAGGTCCAGCCCGGCCAAAGTGATCCAGCCGGCCTGGGTTCGCGTCATGCATTGGATCAACGCTCTTGCCATGATCCTGATGATCCTGTCGGGCTGGCAGATCTACAACGCCTCGCCGCTGTTCGGTTTCAGCTTCCCGCGTGAGTATACGCTCGGCGGCTGGCTCGGCGGCGGCCTGCTCTGGCATTTTGCGGCGATGTGGCTCTTGATGATCAACGGCCTCGCCTATCTGGTCACGGGCTTTGCCACCGGCCGCTTCCGCAAAAAGCTGCTGCCGATCACGCCGGCCGGCGTGCTCCACGACGTCAGGGCGGCGCTGACCTTCAAGCTCGGCCATGACGATCTCACCGTCTACAATTACGTGCAGCGCGTGCTCTATGCCGGCATCATCGTGGTCGGCGTACTTATCGTGCTGTCCGGCCTGGGGATGTGGAAGCCGGTGCAGCTGCATTGGCTGGTCATGCTGTTCGGCGACTATCCGACCGCGCGCTACGTCCACTTCTTCTGCATGGCCGCGATCTGCGCCTTCCTTGTCATCCACGTCGCCCTCGCGCTGCTGGTGCCGAAGAGCCTGCGCGCGATGATCATCGGTCGCTGAGGGAGAGCAGCCATGGCCAAGCGTTCATTCCTGATCCCCGGCGTCGACAAGCGGCTGCTGATCAAGGACTCGATCAAGACGATGCCTGATGTCACCCGCCGCCGCTTCATCGCGGGCGGCGCCAGCCTCGGCGCACTGACGCTGCTCACCGGCTGCGACGTGATCGACTCGTCCTCCGCCGAGGAGATGCTGAAGAGTGTCTCGAAGTTCAACGACGCCGTGCAGGATTTCATTTTCAATCCCGACGCGCTGGCGCCGACCTTCCCCGAGAGCGCGATCACGAAGCCGTTTCCGTTCAACGCCTATTACGATCTCGACGATGCGCCGGAGGTTTCGGCCGCCGACTGGAAGCTCGAAGTGCGCGGCCTCGTCGACAACAAGAAGTCCTGGACGCTGGACGAGCTCTACAAACTGCCGCAGGTCACGCAGATCACCCGTCACATCTGCGTCGAGGGCTGGAGCGCGATCGGCAGCTGGACCGGCACGCCGCTCCGCGATTTCCTCAAGCTGATCGGCGCCGACACGCGCGCCAAATATGTCTGGTTCCAGTGCGCCGACAAGGATGGCTACAACTCGCCTCTGGACATGCGCAGCGCGCTGCATCCGCAGACC
Source organism: Bradyrhizobium sp. CCBAU 11386 (assembly GCF_028128955.1). NCBI lineage: Bacteria > Pseudomonadati > Pseudomonadota > Alphaproteobacteria > Hyphomicrobiales > Nitrobacteraceae > Bradyrhizobium > Bradyrhizobium sp. CCBAU 11386. The sequence goes on along the minus strand of NZ_LBKA01000245.1, from coordinate 120,240 downwards.
CAGATGACGTTCAAATACGCGGGCGAGATCCTGCCGCGCGCTTATGGTTTTCCAATGAAGATCCGCGTGCCGACCAAGCTCGGCTTCAAGAACCCGAAATACGTCGTCTCGATGGAAGTCACCAACGACTACAAGGGCGGCTATTGGGAAGACCAGGGGTATAATTCGTTTAGTGGGAGCTGAGAGGGCGAATAGCGAATGGGGAGTAGCGAGTAGGGAAGCAGTGAAGCCTATCCGCTCTCAATTGGCTATTCGCCATTCGCCATTCGCCCTTCTGGCCCCACCTTCCGCTGGCACAGCGCTGCCACCGCGCCAAGCGCCAGCAGCGCCGCCGAGACGTTCAGCGCATAACTCAGGCTGCCCAGCGCATCCGTGATCGCGCCGACCACGATCGGTCCCAGAGTCTGGCCGACGCCGAACGAGATCGTCATTGCCGCGATCGCGGTCGGCCAAACCTCGGGCGGATAATTGAAGCGGACGAAGGCCGTGGTCGAGCCGACCACGGCGAAGAAGGCGACGCCGAACACGACGGCCGAGGTCGCAAGCCACGCGGTCGAATGTCCCAGCATCGGCAGGCCCGCGCCGAGCGCGTTGGTGCCGAGGATGATGGCGGTGGCAAGCCCGCCGCGATCGAGCGCGAGGACGCCGCGCCAGACCCACGGCGTGACGAAGGCACTGAGACCGATCAGGCTCCAGAACGCGGCCTGCGCCGCGGCACCACCGCCGCCGTCGCGCACATAGGCGATCATGAAGGTCATGTAGGCGATGTAGCCGGCGCCGAACAGGAAGTAGCCGGCGAGATAGATCAGCACGGGGAGAATGGCGAAGGAGGCGTGGCTGCCTTCCGTGAAACGCGCTCGGCTCTCGATGCGGATCAGGAACAGAGGCACGGTCATCGCGGCCGAGAGCAGCGTCAGTGCCCACCACACCAGCCACCACGAGCCCGGCCCGAAATGCTGCAGTGTGAACGGGGCGATCAGCCCCGAGGCGAGGATGCCGATGCCGGGGCCGGCATAGAACAGGCTGAGCAGGAAATTCGCCCGCTCCGGGCGCGACTGCGCGATTGAAGCGGCCAGGGCGCCGCCGGCGACGAAGCCGGCCGCGGCCCCCAGGCCCAGCACCAAGCGTGCCAGGCTCAGCGCCACGAAATTGCCGGTCAGCGCGCAGGTGGCGAGCGCGGCGACGCAGGCCAGGGTTCCCAAGCGGATCGCGGCCGACCAGCCGACGCGCTGGATCAGCCGGGACGCAACCAGCGCGCCCACGAGGTAGCCGACGGCGTTGATGGTGTTCATGAAACCGGCCGCCGAGTAGGACCAGCCGAGGTCCTCCCGCATGTCGGGCAGCACCAGCGCATAGGCAAAGCGGCCGATGCCGAGCCCGACCGTCGCCGCCAGCGACAAGGTCAGGATCAGCCGCGCGGGGTGCGCGTCGGGCGGGGGGCGGCGATCTTGAGCAAAGCAGTCTTGGGCGTGCAAGGGGTACTCCGGCGTCCCGCAGTGTGGCAGGCCCTGCCGGCCTTGCACAGCCGCGGCGCGGCAATGGTGTCTTGCCAAGCGCGCAACACCGCTCTAGCACTCCGGCCGAAATTCGCGAGACGCCGTCATGCCCGGCCTTGTGCCGGGCATCCACGTTCTTCGCATCGCAAGCGAAGACGTGGATGGCCGGGACAAGCCCGGCCATGACGCAATACGGAGGTAGGACGACCATGGCGACCCACAAACTACTGCTGCTTCCCGGCGACGGTATCGGCCCCGAGGTGATGGGCGAGGTGAAGCGGCTGATCGACTGGCTCAATTCCGCCGGGATCGCCAAATTCGAGACCGACACCGGTCTCGTCGGCGGCTCCGCCTATGACGCTCACAAGGTGTCGATCTCCGAGGGCGACATGGCCAAGGCGATGGCCGCCGACGCCATCATCTTCGGCGCGGTCGGCGGTCCCAAGTGGGATGCGGTTCCCTACGAGGTGCGCCCCGAAGCCGGCCTGCTGCGCCTGCGCAAGGATCTCGGCCTGTTCGCCAACCTCCGCCCGGCCGTGTGCTACCCTGCGCTGGCCGATGCCTCCAGCCTGAAGCGCGAGGCGGTCGAGGGCCTCGACATCGTCATCGTGCGCGAGCTCACCGGCGGCGTCTATTTCGGCGAGCCCAAGACCATCACCGATCTCGGCAACGGCCAGAAGCGCGCCATCGATACCCAGGTCTACGACACCTATGAGATCGAGCGCATCGCCCGCGTCGCCTTCGACCTTGCGAAGAAGCGCAAGAACAAGGTGACGTCGATGGAGAAGCGCAACGTCATGAAGTCGGGCGTGCTCTGGAACGAGGTCGTGACCCAGGTCCACAAGCGCGAATATCCTGATGTCACGCTCGAGCATCAGCTCGCCGATTCCGGCGGCATGATGCTGGTGAAGTGGCCGAAGCAGTTCGACGTCATCGTGACAGACAATCTGTTCGGCGACATGCTGTCCGACATCGCGGCGATGCTCACCGGCTCGCTCGGCATGCTGCCCTCGGCCTCGCTCGGCGAGGTCGACGTGAAGAGCAAGAAGCGCAAGGCGCTGTACGAGCCGGTGCACGGCTCGGCGCCTGACATCGCCGGCAAGGGCCTCGCCAATCCGATCGCGATGATCTCGTCCTTCGGCATGGCGCTGCGCTACTCCTTCGACATGGGCGCGCTCGCCGACAAGGTCGATGCCGCGATCGCCGCCGTGCTCGCCAGCGGCCTGCGCACCGCCGACATCAAGTCGGAAGGCACCACCGCCGCCTCCACCACGCAGATGGGCGAAGCGATCCTGAAGGAATTGCAGAAGCTGCACGCCTGACGGCAAGCGCAGAAGCGTAGGGTGGGTTAGCGCAGCGTAACCCGCCTCTTTTGTTGCCGCGGAGGCAAACAGTGGTGGGTTACGCCTTCGGCTAACCCACCCTACGGCATCTGCTATTGGAGCCGCCTCATGGACACCTCACCCCGCCCCAAGATCGCGGAAACCATCATCCATGAAACGGTGCGCCGGCGCGAGGCGCAGATCGGGCGGCGCTGCGAGGTCCTCGCCAACACGCGCATCGAATATGCCTCGCTCGGCGACTACTCCTATCTCGGTGAGAATTGCGAGGTCGCCGATGCCGCAATCGGCAAGTTCACGGCGATCGCCAATTCGGTGCGGATCGGCGCGCCGAACCATCCGATGGGCCGCCCGTCCCAGCATCGCTTCACCTATTGCCCTGAATATTACGAGGCGAGCGCGACGCGCGACCGCGACTTCTTCGCGGATCGCCGCGGCGACCGGGTGATCGTCGGCAATGACGTCTGGATCGGCCATGCCGCGATCCTTCTGCCGGGCGTGCGCGTCGGCGACGGCGCGGTGATCGCGGCAGGCGCAGTCGTCAGCCGCGATGTCGAGCCCTACACCATCGTCGGCGGCGTTCCCGCGCGCCCTATCCGCAAACGCTTCGACGATGCCGTCGCGGAGAGCCTGCGCCGCATCGCCTGGTGGGATTGGCCGGATGAGTTGATCTTCGAGCGCCTCGCCGATTTCCGCTCCGAGGCGATCGAGGAATCTTGCAGGCGCTACGACCCGGCAGCCAACGCGTAAGGCGGGCGCATCTCCCAAAAACAAAAATGGCCGGGCGCGAGCCCGGCCATTTTGATTCGGTGCCTGCGTCCGCCTCAGTACAGCGGGAAGTTCTGCGGATAGCCGCCGACATCGGCCGGCGGGGACAGCGGCTGGCGATCGATCGGGCGGTTGAGGTTTTCGCGGGCGAAGGACGGATAGCCCACGGCGGGCGGGAAGGCGTAGTCGGTGAACTTGCGATCGCCCGGATTGACCTCGGTGCCGCCGTCGAGCCAGGAGCGCTTGCTCACATAGATGCGGGTGCGTCCCTGCTGATAGACCGCGTTGGGGCCGCTCGGGCCGTAATACGGCCGGCCGCGATCGTCATAGCGCTTGATCTTGGTGTCGGCCGAGGCCGGCGCCGCGAAGACCATGGCAATCGCGGCGCCCGCCGCAAGCAATGTCGCCAATTTGTTCGCGGCAGAAAATTTCGAGCTCATCACGTCCCCTTCAGGCGGCAAGCCGCCAGTCGATTTCGACCCATACTAGCCCGGTCGGGGTGGCCGCAACTAGGTCTATTGGGTCACACCAGGGCGGAATAATCGTACGCGCCGGCAAAAGTTGCATGAATACCAGCCACTTGAGCTTGATGCCGGTCAAAGCGCTCCGCGCAATTGCGCGTTCGCGGCGCCCAGCAGCCAGTCCGGCGCGCCCTGGGGGTCGCAACCCCTGCGCTTGAGCTCGGCACGGGCGAACAATTCCGCTAGCTTCGGCTCGTTGCCCGAGGTGAGTAGCGTCAACCGGTTCAGCGTGCAGGCGATGGCCGCGCGCCGGGCGGGCAGCGTATCGCCCTGGCAGGAGAAGCCGGAGATCTGGAGCGCCGGCTCCTCGCTGCGCTTGAGATAGCCAAGGCACGCCTGCGCCGTGCCGGTCGGCCGGAACAGGGCAACCGGGCCGAATTTCGTGTCGATCAGGCCGGCCTGCTCGAGCGGGGCGGCCGCGTCGAGGCCCGCGCCAAGTCCCATGCCAAGTCCCATGCCAAGTCCCATCTGGACGGCCAGGTCTGCTGTCGCCGGGCGCGCCACGTCGAATTCGCCGCCTTCCCGGTAAATATCGAGCTCGGCGACGGGCCGGTCCGCCTCGCCAGTCCAACGCATCACGTCCCGGCGGCCACCTTCGGGATGCCGGAGGATGGTATAAGAGGCTGTTTTCTCTAATGAATCGAGCCGACTGATGGCGAAGGCGGGATGCGAGCGGTCGGCCACGCTCCAGTCCGGTTTCAGCGCCGGCGCGTCGTCGCGAAGGCTCGGGAGCTGAGCTAATGCCGCAAGGCCAAGGATGGCAAACAGCGCCAGCGTCCCCACATAGGCGAACAGGCGCGCCAGCGTGCCGACGACCTCGTCGGCGAAATTGGCGACCGCCAGATGGATCTGGGTGGGAGTTGCGGCCGTGCTGGCCTCAGGCGACTGCATCCACGGCCTTCGGGCATGGTCCAACGTTGTCTTGAGGCCGGTTCTCGCATAGAAGCGCTGCTCTTCCTGTTTAAGCGTCAGCTTCGGGAACGGGCTTTTTCATCGGAGAGTGAACGATGGGTTACAAAGTCGCAGTCGTCGGCGCGACCGGCAATGTCGGACGGGAAATGCTCAACATCCTCGATGAGCGCAAATTCCCCGCGGACGAGGTCGTGGCCCTCGCGTCACGCCGCAGCGTCGGCGTCGAGGTCTCCTATGGCGACCGCACCCTGAAGGTCAAAGCGCTCGAGCATTACGACTTCTCCGACGTCGACATCTGCCTGATGTCGGCGGGCGGCTCGGTGTCGAAGGAATGGTCGCCGAAGATCGGCGCCGCCGGCACGGTCGTGATCGACAATTCCTCGGCCTGGCGCATGGACCCGGACGTACCGCTGATCGTGCCCGAGGTGAACGCGGACGCGACGGCGGGCTTCAAGAAGAAGAACATCATCGCCAACCCGAACTGCTCGACCGCGCAGCTCGTGGTCGCGCTGAAGCCGTTGCACGACAAGGCGACCATCAAGCGCGTCGTGGTCTCGACCTACCAATCGGTGTCGGGCGCCGGCAAGGACGCGATGGACGAATTGTTCTCGCAGACCAAGGCCGTCTACACCAACAGCGAGATCGTCAATAAGAAGTTTCCCGCGCGCATCGCCTTCAACATCATCCCCCAGATCGACGTCTTCATGGAGGACGGCTACACCAAGGAAGAGTGGAAGATGATGATGGAGACCAAGAAGATTCTTGATCCCAAGATCAAGCTCTCCGCGACCTGCGTGCGCGTGCCTGTCTTCGTCGGCCACTCCGAGGCCGTCAACATCGAGTTCGAGAATCCGATCAGCGCCGACGAAGCCCGCAATATCCTGCGCACGGCGCCCGGCTGCCTCGTCATCGACAAGCATGAGCCCGGCGGCTACGCCACGCCGTACGAAGCGGCCGGCGAGGACGCCACCTATATCAGCCGCATCCGCGAGGACGCCACGGTGGAGAACGGCCTCGTGCTGTGGTGCGTGTCGGACAACTTACGCAAGGGCGCCGCGCTGAACGCGATCCAGATCGCGGAAGTGCTGATCAACCGCAAGCTGATCAGCGCGAAGAAGAAGGCGGCGTAAGGCGCGAATGGCGAGTGGCGAATAGCGAGTGGGCCATTCGCCACTCACTATTCGCCACTCGCCGTCTTGAATTCCTTCGCGACCTTGTCCAGCACGAACAGCGATCCCTCCGCGACGCCGAAATAGGCGCCGTGGGTCTGGATCTGGCCGGCATCGACCGCCTTCTGCACGAACGGGAACGTCATCAGGTTTTCCAGGCTGCGGAACACCGCGGCCTTCTCGATGCGCTCGACGAACTGCGCCATGCTCTCGTGGTCGCGCTGCTCGACCACCTCGCCGGGCTTGATGAACATCTGCATCCATCGGCCGATGAAGTCGCCGGGGGTGAGCGGCTCGATCTTGTCGACGAAGGCGCGGATGCCGCCGCATTGCGCGTGCCCGAGCACGACGATGTGCTTCACCTTCAGCACCTTCACCGCATATTCCAGCGCCGCCGAGACGCCATGCGCGTTGCCGTCGGGCTGATAGACCGGCACCAGATTGGCGATGTTGCGGACGACGAACAATTCGCCCGGGCCGACGTCGAAGATCACCTCGGGCGAGACGCGGCTGTCGCAGCAGCCGATCACCATCACTTCAGGCGACTGCCCCTTCACCGACAGCTCGCGATAGCGGGTCTGCTCGGTCGGCAGCCGCTGGGTGGCGAAGGCCCTGTAGCCTTCCAGCAAGTGCTGAGGGAACATGATCATGGCTTATGCCTAACCATATACCGCAAGGGCGAACAAGCCTTTCGAATAGGCAGGCCAAGTGCTATCGGCTCAGGTCAGAAGAGATACGAGGAAACCGGAAGGACCATTCGCATGACCCGCCCGCGCCGCAGCCATCTGTTCATGCCAGGCTCCAACCCCCGCGCGCTCGAAAAGGCACGCAATCTGGCCGCCGACGGACTGATCCTCGATCTCGAGGATTCCGTCGCCCCTGACGCCAAAGCGGTGGCGCGCGACGGAATTTCCGCCGCGATCGCGGCCAAGGGGTTCGGCAAGAGGGAGATCCTGATCCGGACCAACGGTCTCGACACGCCCTGGTGGGCGGATGACGTCGCGATGGCGGCCAAGGCATCTCCTGACGGCATTCTGGTTCCAAAAGTTTCAAGCGTCGAAGATATCGACACGATCGGCCGCCGCCTTGCCGAGCTCGGCGCGGCGCCGACCGTAAAAGTCTGGGCCATGATCGAGACCGCGCGCGCCGTGCTCCATGCCGAGGAGCTGGCCGCCGCCGGGCGCGATCCATCGAGGCGCCTCTCCGGTTTCGTGTTCGGGCCCAACGACATCTCGCGCGAGACGCGCATCAAGATGCTGCCCGGCCGCGCCGCGATGATCCCGATGATCACCCACTGCATCCTGGCGACGCGCGCCCACGGCCTCGAGATCCTCGACGGCCCCTACAGCGACATCAACAATTCCGACGGGTTTGCCACCGAATGCGCGCAGGGCCGCGACCTCGGCTTCGATGGCAAGACGCTGATCCATCCCTCGCAGATCGAGGCCTGCAACGCGATCTTCACGCCGCCCGAAGAGGAAGTCGCGCGCGCGCGAAAAATCATCGCGGCGTTCGAATTGCCGGAGAACGTCTCGCGCGGCGCGATCCGGCTGGATGGTGCGATGGTGGAGCGCCTGCACGCCGACATGGCCCGGCGCACGATCGCGATTGCGGATGCGATTGCGGCGATGGGGAAGGCGTAGCGAAGAGGCGCGCGCTCAGCGCGGCGCGAGATCGGCGCGGTCGAGCGACTCCAGTGTCGAGGCATTGGCGCAGTAGCCGTGATAGTTCTCCGCGGCGGTGCCGTCGGCGAGATCGCGGTCGCACTGTCCCTTGTGACCGCAGAGCGAGCAGACCCGCTCCATGTCGCGCAGCAGCAGCGGCTGTGCGCGGCCGAGCCCTTCGGCGTTGATGCCGAGCTGCTCCAGCATCTTCGGCAGCTCATCTGCGGCGTGCTTGCCATGACGGACCAGCTCTTCGAGATCGTCGGGCGCGATCCTGAGATCGCTCGCGATCCGGTCGAAATCGGCGCGGTCGAGCTGCCGCATCTCGTTTATCTCGCGGCGATGCTTCAGCCAGCTCGCAAAGGAGTCGATGAGATCCTGAACGATGGGATAAGGCCTGCTTGCGGTGCTCATGCGAGGCTCCGTTTGGGTCGTGGAATTGGAGCCGAATAAAGCACAATGATGCAGGGGCGCGTTGCGCTGGATCAAACAGGATCTAACGACAAACTCGATCTCGTGCCCCGGACGCGCTGCTGCAGCATCGCAACAACCACCGCCGTCGTCCCGGCGAAAGCCGGGACCCATACCGCGAGGTCTATCGATGGTGCGCGGTGCCATTGAATAATGTAACTGAGGGTCTTCGCCAAACCGCTTCCTGTGGTTATGGGTCCCGGCTTTCGCCGGGACGACAGCGGAGAATCGGCTCTCAGCTAAACCGCTCCGTCGCCCACGCATACAGGCTGCCCGGGATCGGCTTTTCGCCACCGCGGCCCTTGGGCGAGATGTGCAGGCCGATGATTTCGGGGTCGGTGACGAGGCCGAGATAGCTCGAGGGATCAAAGAACAGCTTCGGTTCGGCGTGCACGGCGTAGAACGATTGCTTCGGCAGGGCGCGGCCCAATTCGCCGGTGCGGCGCGCAAGTGCAGTCAGCGCCGCAGGTCCGAAGATCGCGACGCGGATGTCCGAGAGGCGGTTCGAGCCGCCGCGCAGGCGGCGCATCATGAAGGTGATGCGATGGCGCATTGACAGCCAGTTCGGCGTCAGCTCCTCCTGCTCCATCAGCTCTTCGAACGCGGCAACGATGCCGTGCTCCGGCGGCAGGTAGATCACGGAATTGCCGAGCTGGCGCGGCCGCTCCCAGGCGAAATAGGGCTTTGCCGGATCGATCTCGACGGGCTTGAGCAGCAGGACGTCGGCATCGAGCCAGAGGCCGAGATTCTTCGCCATCAGCTTCATGCGGAAGAAGTCGCTGAACTGAAGCGTGGTCCAGTCGCGCCAGCTTCCGTCGGGCTGCGGCGGCCGCAGCCGTTCGGAGAACGCATGCGGCAGGATCGCCTCGGCATCCGCATTGCCGACGCCCGCGGGCAGGCCGGGAATGGTGTCAAAGCTGTAGACCGTGACCTTGTGGCCGGCCGCAAGCTGCGAGCGCAGGCAGGTCTGGCGCAGGGCGTCCATCGGGCCATGCCAGAAGGTGACGATGTCGGGCAGCATGGCCGGAAGCTATACGAGATAATCAGGGCAAAGAAAAAGCCCCGGCGCTGATCGCACCGGGGCTTGAACCGGATATCGAGCTCAGGCCCAGGCGCGTTCGCGCTTGAGCCTGTCCTCATAGGTGTCGATCGAGGCCTTCTTCTCCATGGTGAGACCGATGTCGTCGAGGCCGTTGATCAGGCAGTGCTTGCGGAACGGATCGATCTCGAACTTGACCTTGCCGCCGTCGGGGCCGCGGATCTCCTGGTTCGGCAGGTCGATCGTCAGCGTCGCGTTGGCGCCGCGCTCGGCGTCGTCGAACAGCTTGTCGAGGTCTTCTTGGGCAACGCGGATCGGCAGAATGCCGTTCTTGAAGCAGTTGTTGTAGAAGATGTCGCCGAACGAGGTCGAGATCACGCAGCGGATGCCGAAGTCGAGCAACGCCCAGGGCGCGTGCTCGCGGCTCGAGCCGCAGCCGAAATTGTCGCCGGCGACCAGCACCTTCGAATTGCGATAGGCCGGCTGGTTGAGGACGAAATCAGGATTCTCGCTGCCGTCGTCCTTGTAGCGCTGCTCGGAGAAGAGCCCCTTGCCAAGGCCGGTGCGCTTGATGGTCTTGAGGTACTGCTTCGGAATGATCATGTCGGTGTCGACATTGATGATCTTCAGCGGCGCCGCGACGCCTTCCAGCGTGGTGAACTTGTCCATGGTTGCGCTTTCCCGGGTGGTTCTGGGGGAACAGGTATTTATCGCGATCGGGGGCCGAATCCTAGGCCGAATTCGGCAGATCTAGTCTGCTTGACCCGCCTCTTGGGCCTCAATCGCCGCCATATCGTCGTCCGAAAGGCCGAAATGGTGGCCGATCTCGTGGATCAGGACGTGGCGGACGATATGGCCGAGGCTCTCGTCGTGCTCGGCCCAGTAGTCCAGGATCGGCCGGCGGTAGAGCCAGACCATGTTGGGCAGCCGCGCCACGTCGCCAAAGCTCTGCTGGGGCAGGCCGACGCCCTGGAACAGGCCGAGCAGGTCGAACTCGCTCTCGCAGTCCATCTCGTCCAGGACCTCCTCGGTCGGGAAGTCGTCGACGCGGATGATCACGCCTTCGCAAAGCCCGCGAAACTCCGCCGGCAGGCGCTCGAACAATTCGTGGGCCACCGTTTCCATCTCGGCCAGCGAGGGGGCCTTCAATTCCGTCCACATGGACTTCTCTTAGCGCGGGTTCCGCGGCGTTGCATCCCGCTTTATAAGATCGAGCGTTGACGTCGCGCGTGAAAACGGGGAGCGTACGGCGCATCAAGGGGATGGCTCAGGTCAGTGGTGGTGTGATGCGGGCGGGAACAGCAGTACCGGTTCTACTGTGCATGGGGTTGTTTTCGATTTTTTTTGTCGGCGCCCAAACCCCGGCCCAAGCCCAGACCGCCGGCCCTGACATCCGGCTGGCCCAGGCCGTCTCGCCCGACGCCCCGCCGACGCGCAGGCGGCCTTCGGCGCGCCTGCGCGTCACGCCCTATTACAGCCCGGACGGCGTCTATCCGCGCTACAATCCCGGTCCCGATGCGGTCCGCGAGTGCAACGCCACCTATGTGCAGGAATACCGGCCCAGCGGCACGGTGATCGTGCCGCATATGAGCTGCTACTGGCGCCGGGGTTGACGCCCCCTCAATTCCCGCGGAGCGCGCCGATCAGGCCGGCGCCGACGACAGCTGCGGACGCGCCATAGACCAGGATCGTCATCACGAACTGAGTCAGCGGGCTCGCCGCGCCGGCCTCGACGCCCGGTCCCTGCGCGGCAATCGCCGAGCTCGCGCCGAGCGCAAGGCTTGCTGCGATCGCGAGGCGAGATATCCGCAATCCGCTGGAATTCGGCATGACCATCTCCTGCATTCGCTCGACCAGAAGATACGTTCGTCGCTGACGGCCGGTTTTGGTGGCGCCTGAAATGTTGCGCCGAGACTCAGGAACTTGTTGCGAGCCCTCTGCATTCGCGTCCGGGGCGCGTTCATCCATAGCCTATTCAGTCTCAAGGCTCCAGAGCTCGACCCTCATCCTTGTGTCGTAGCACCACCGGCGCCGTCATCATTGGCGCGGGCATCGCCATCACCGCCGGGCCTGTTTTAACTTGCAGACGGCCTTGTGAAGCCCGCATGCTCAAGGCGCGGAGGTCGTCATGACGCGTTGGATTGCATTGGCCGTTCTCGTTGGGCTCGCCGCCGGTTTGCCTCGCGCTTCCGCGATGCAGAGGACGACGAAGCCGGATGCCTCGGCGGGGATCGCGGTTTTTGATGCGCGACGACACGCGCGACACCACGACATTGCGCGGCACTCTGCGCCCCATGATCCGCCCTATTACGCGCGGCCCGTCTACTACCGTTCCTATCCTTACGGCGTGCCCGCGCCTTTCGTATTCGGCTATGGGCCGTTCTGGTGAGTTGCTACTCTATCCGGCGGGCGCAAATCCTTTGACCAGCAGCACTGTCGCTTTTGCGCCTGCCTTTCGGTCTTGCGAGATCTCGACATAGTCGGGCGAGTTCGAGAAGGCGAGAAACGCTGCCTCGTCGGGAAACGACATCATGACAAGTTTGTCGTGCGGCCATGCGCCTTCAAGTACATGCGGATGTTCGTCGGCCGCAAGCAGCCGTCCGCTGGATTTTCTGAACGCGTCGAAGAACCGCGCCTGATAGCGGCCATAGGCCGCGCGGTCCGTCATCTTCAATTGCGCAATTGCGTAGACAGTCATCGCAAGAATTCCTCCCGTCGCGGCACTGCGCCGGAGCGCGTTGCCGGAAACCTCGTTCATTCATGAGGCGTTCACGTCGCTGTCCCTAATTTAATCTTGGGAGCGACCGCAAATGAACAGCCAAATGAACAGCGGTGGCGCGAGACGTTGCGCCGCAATGCCGCTGTCTGGGTTCAGGGAGAATTCCATGCTGAGGATTTTGGGTGTTGGGACGAGCCCGATACGCTTGCTCGGGCTTGCGGCCGTTGCCACGCTGATGCTGTCGGCCGGGACTGCGCGTCGCGCCGAGGCGATGACTCCCATCAATCCGACGGCGTTGCCGGCGGCGAAGGCCGCAAGCGACGATCTCGTTACGCAGGTTCGCCACGGTGGACACGGCGGGCATGGTGGTGGCGGACATGTTCACGGCGGCGGCTTCCGCGGTGGCGGAGGACATTTTGGCGGCTTTCGTGGCGGCGGCTTCCGCGCCGCGCCGGCCTTTCACGGCGGCGGCGTTCGCTACGGCGGAATTCACCATTATGGCGGCTATCATCGCTACGGGATCTATCGCCCGCATTACGGCTATCGCCACTTCCACCGGCGCCATTATTACGGCGGCTACTATCCCTACTACCACCATCCGCGCCGCTGCCGGATCATCTGGACCTATTACGGCCCGCGCCGCATCTGCCGCTGGCATCGCTGGCACTATCCGTACCGCTACTATTGGTAAGCACGATCGACATGAAAAGCGCGCCGTCACGGCGCCCTTTGTTCATGTGGCCTAGAGCCAATCCTTCAACTTCCACGACGCGGACTTCCACCGCATCAGGTTCTCGATCTTCCATTGCCTGAACATCGCCGGCGGCCAGCGGCTGAGCTTCGAGGTCTCCTCGACCTCAGGCTCGGCGACGATGCGCAAGGGTGTCGCGCGCCGCCGGTGCTGGCGCGTCGCCTCGCTGATCAGATCGACATATTCAGGCTTGTTGGCCATGAGGCGTGTCCTCGCGAAGCCTTCGCGAGGTCACAATGTCGGCGCTGCCGCTTAACAACCGCTTGCCGCCTTAGCTCAAATTGCAGGGAGCAGCTTACCGCCACTCTCTGACGTCGACGAAGTGACCCGCGATCGCAGCTGCCGCCGCCATCGCCGGCGACACCAGATGCGTGCGGCCCTTGAAGCCCTGGCGGCCCTCGAAATTGCGGTTCGAGGTCGAGGCGCAGCGCTCTTCCGGCTTGAGCTTGTCCGGGTTCATGGCAAGGCACATCGAGCAGCCCGGCTCGCGCCACTCGAAGCCAGCCTTGATGAAGATCTTGTCCAGACCCTCAGCCTCGGCCTGCTCCTTCACGATGCCCGAGCCCGGCACCACCATGGCGTTGACGCTGGCGGAGACCTGCTTGCCTTCCGCGATCTTGGCGGCGGCGCGCAGATCTTCGATGCGGCCGTTGGTGCAGGAGCCGATGAAGACGCGGTCGAGCTTGATGTCGGTGATCTTCGTGCCCGCGGTCAGGCCCATATACTTCAAGGCGCGGTGCTTGGAGAGACGCTTGGCCTCGTCCGCGATCTTGTCGGGATCGGGCACGATGCCGGTCACCGAGATGACGTCCTCCGGGCTCGTGCCCCAGGTCACGATCGGCGGCAGCTTGGCAGCGTCGAGGCGCAGCTCGTGGTCGAAATGCGCGCCTTCGTCGGAGCGCAGTTTCTCCCAGTAGCGCATCGCAGCGTCCCAGGCCGCGCCCTTCGGCGCCTTGGGGCGGTCACGCAGGAAGTCGTAGGCCTTCTGGTCGGGCGCGACGAGGCCGGCGCGGGCGCCGCCTTCGATCGACATGTTGCAGACCGTCATGCGGCCTTCCATGCTGAGCGCGCGGATCGCGTCGCCGGCGTATTCCAGCACGTAGCCCGTGCCGCCCGCGGTGCCGATCTCGCCGATGATGGCGAGGATGATGTCCTTGCCGGTCACGCCGTCAGGCAATTTGCCGTCGACGGTGACGCGCATGTTCTTGGCCTTCTTCTGGATCAGCGTCTGCGTCGCCAGCACGTGCTCGACCTCGGAGGTGCCGATGCCGTGCGCGAGCGCGCCGAACGCGCCATGCGTCGAGGTGTGGCTGTCACCGCAGACGATGGTGGTGCCGGGCAGGGTAAAGCCCTGCTCGGGGCCGATGACGTGGACGATACCCTGGCGCTTGTCGAACTCGTTGTAATATTCGATGCCGAATTCCTTGGCGTTCTCGGCCAGCGCCTTGATCTGCTCGATGCTTTCAGGATCGGGGTTCGGCTTGGAGCGGTCGGTGGTCGGCACATTGTGGTCGACGACGGCGAGCGTCTTTTCCGGTGCATGAACCTTGCGCCCGGTCGCGCGCAGGCCTTCGAACGCCTGCGGCGAGGTCACCTCGTGCACCAGATGGCGGTCGATATAGAGCAGGCAGGTGCCGTCGTCGGCTTCGTGCACCAGATGGTCGTTCCAGATCTTGTCGTACAATGTGGTCGGCTTGGACATGAGCTTAAGCTCCGGGAATGTGTGTCAGCGAGGAGCGCGGGTGGCGCGCGGGGCAACAAAATCGTCAGCGCAGCTTTTAGGCTGCGCGCGTAAGCTCTGACGTTGCCGAGGTCGCGAAGCGTCCGAAGAACCGGCCAGGCAACCGCGAGCGATCGTCGATGACGATGCGCTTGACGGGGGCGAGGCTGGTCAGATCTGGAAACATTCCAAGAATATATAGCAGGGAGATTTGGAAGCGCGAGGGCTTTGACGCGCACGGCTGACGCAACAAAAAAGCGCGGAGCCGAGCCCCGCGCTTTCTAGAACTTGCCTGGTGGGCGGAGCTTACTCGCCGACGGCAGTCGCGCGGTCCTGCTTCTCGACGATGCGGGCCGACTTGCCGCGAAGGTTGCGGAGGTAATACAGCTTGGCGCGACGCACCTTGCCGCGGCGCACCACCTTGATCGAGTCGATCATCGGCGACATCACCGGGAACACGCGCTCGACGCCCTCGCCGTACGAAATCTTGCGCACGGTGAAGCTCTCGTTGAGGCCACCGCCGGAACGGCCGATGCAGACGCCTTCATAGGCCTGCACGCGGGTGCGGTCGCCTTCGACGACCTTCACGTTGACGATCACGGTGTCGCCGGGGCCGAATTCCGGGATGTCCTTGCCGGCGGACAGCTTGTCGAATTGCTCTTGCTCGAGCTGCTTGATCAGGTTCATGGGTAAATCTCCATCGGCGCGCCCAGCCTTTTCAAACGGGGGCTGCGCGAAATTCGTCTATCCAGCCATTGCGGATTTGGCCGCTGCTATAAGGCAAGCCGGAGCGTTTGTCACCCGTCTGTCTTGTTTTTTGGCGTTTTTTGGCGACCGGCCCGATTCGGCGCTTTTGCCGGGACTTGCGCCCACAAATCGGGCCGCCGGGCCGCCGTCAGGGCCTCGGATTCGGCCCGCCGCCAGGCCGCGACCTTGGCGTGGTCGCCGGAGGTCAGGATCTCGGGGATCGGGACCCCCTCGAACAGTTGCGGACGGGTGTATTGGGGGTATTCGAGCAGGCCGTCCGAGAAGCTCTCCTCGGTTCCCGAGGCTTCCTTGCCCATCACCCCCGGCAGCAGCCGGACGCAGGCGTCGATCAGCGCCAGCGCGGCGATTTCGCCCCCGGACAGCACGTAGTCGCCGATCGAGACCTCCTCCAGGCCCCGCCCGTCGATCACCCGCTGGTCCACCCCCTCGAACCGCCCACAGACGATCAGCGGGCCGGGGCCCTTGGCGAGCTCCACGACGCGGGCCTGGGTCAATGGCCGACCCCGTGGGCTCATCAGAAGGCGGGGCCGCTTTTTTGGAGAATCTTGGCCGATCTCCGCGGCGTCGATGGCGGCCGCCAGAACATCCGCCCGCAGCACCATGCCCGGGCCGCCGCCGGCCGGGGTGTCGTCCACGCTGCGATGGCGGTCGGTCGCCGAGGCCCGGATGTCCCGCGCCTCGAGCTGCCAGAGCCCGGAGGCCAGCGCCCGGCCGGCCAGGCTCACGCCGAGCGGTCCCGGAAACATCTCCGGAAACAGCGTCAGCACCGTCGCGTGCCAGGGTGAGGGGTTGGTCATTGTATCCTAGAATTCTGTCGTCCCGGACAAGCGCGCCTCGAGCGCGCGCAGATCCGGGACCCATAACCACCGCAGCCAGTTTTGCGATGGCTGGAGCGATCAGCTTAGCTAAAAATTCCGGCCTGTGGTTATGGGTCCCGGCCTTCGCCGGGACGACTCGTGGAAGGAGAGTCGCGCTCCTCGCCTTCAATTTCCTCCGGCAGCGCGATCACGACGCGGCCGCCGGCGATGTCGACCTCCGGCACCACCGCATTGGAGAACGGCAGCAGCAGCGACGTGCCTTTGGGCGGCGCGATCTCGATGATGTCGCCGGCGCCGAAATTATGGATTGCGAGCACGCGGCCGAGCGCCTCGCCGTCCGTGGTGACGGCGGCGAGCCCGATCAGATCGGTGTGGTAATACTCGTCCGCATCGGTCGCGGGCAGCTGTTCGCGCGCGACGTAGAGCTCGATGCCGTTGAGGCGCTCGGCCTCATCGCGGGTCGTGACGCCCTTGAACGTCGCGACCAGATGGTCTTTCGCCTCGCGCGCCTGCGCGACCTCGAACTGGCGCTTGCCGTCCTTGGACAGCAGCGGACCGTAGCGCCTGATGGCAAAGGGATCTTCGGTGAAGGTCCACAATTTGACCGCACCGCGCACACCATGCGCGGCGCCGATCCGCGCGACGCAGACCAGCGCCGACATGGTCTGGCCTTAACCCTTCGCGGCGGCTTCGGCCTGCGCCTTGCGCTCCTTGCGCGGCACGGCCTTCTGCGGGTTGTTGCGGGCTTCGCGCTTCTTGACGCCGGCGGCGTCGAGGAAACGCGACACGCGGTCCGACGGCTGCGCGCCCTTGGCGACCCAGGCCTTCACCTTTTCCATGTCGAGCTTGAGGCGGGCCTCGTTGTCCTTCGGCAGCAGCGGGTTGAAATAGCCGAGACGCTCGATGAAGCGGCCATCGCGCGGAAAGCGCGAGTCGGCGACGACGACGTGGTAGACGGGACGCTTCTTGGTGCCTGCGCGGGCGAGGCGGATAACGACGGACATTGAGTTCTCCTTCAAAGTACAGTTTGTTCGGTTGATTGGTATTCCGCGTTGCGCGGGATGTTTGCGATCCCGTGCGACGAATTCCTCATTTCTTCTTGCCGGGAAAACCGCCGAGCCCCGGAAGGGTCGGCTTGCCGCTGAGGCCCGTAAGCCCCGGCAAATTCGGTAAACCTGAGCGAAGACCGGGCGGCAGATCCTTCGGCAGGTTGGGCAGGCCCTGTCCGCCGCCACCCTGCATCTTTTCCTGCATCGCCTTCATCTCTTCGGGCGAAGGCATCTTCATGCCGCCGCCAAAGCCCATGGCCTGGGCGATGCCGGCGAGCGGGCCGCGCTTGCCCGAACCCATGGCCTTCATCACGTCGGCCATGTTCCGGTGCATCTTGAGCAGCTTGTTGACGTGCTCGACGCTCTGGCCACTGCCGGCGGCGATGCGCTTCTTGCGGCTCGCCTTGAGCAGGTCGGGATGACGGCGCTCGTCGCGCGTCATGGAATCGATGATCGCGACCTGGCGCTTCAGGATCTTGTCGTCGATCCCGGCGGCCGCGATCTGGTTCTTCATCTTGGAGATGCCGGGCATCATGCCCATCAGGCCGCTGATGCCGCCCATATTGGCCATCTGCGACAGCTGCTCGCGCATGTCGTTGAGGTCGAACTGACCCTTGCGCATGCGCTCGGCGGTGCGCGCGGCCTTTTCGGCGTCGATGTTGGCGGCGGCACGTTCGACCAGCGACACCACGTCGCCCATGCCGAGGATGCGGCCGGCGATACGATCAGGATGGAAATCTTCCAGCGCGTCGGTCTTTTCACCGGTGCCGATCAGCTTGATCGGCTTGCCGGTGACCGCGCGCATCGACAGCGCGGCGCCGCCGCGGCCGTCGCCGTCCACGCGGGTCAGCACGATGCCGGTGAGGCCGACGCGCTCGTCGAAGGCGCGGGCAAGATTGACCGCGTCCTGGCCGGTGAGACTGTCCGCGACCAGCAGCACTTCATGCGGATTGGCCGCGGCTTTGATCGCGGCCGCTTCCGCCATCATCTCTTCGTCGAGCGTGGTGCGGCCGGCGGTGTCGAGCAGCACGATGTCGTAGCCGCCGAGCTTGCCGGCTTCCAGCGCGCGCTTCGCAATCTGCGGCGGCTGCTGTCCCGCCACGATCGGCAGGGTCGGAATGTCGAGATCGCGGCCGAGCACCGCGAGTTGCTCCATCGCCGCCGGACGGTAGACGTCGAGCGAGGCCATCAGCACCTTGCGCTTGTCGCGCTGGACCAGGCGGCGGGCGAGCTTCGCGGTGGTGGTGGTCTTACCGGAGCCTTGCAGGCCGACCATCATGATCGGCACCGGCGGCACGGAATTGACGTCGATGGTCTGGCTTTCGGCGCCGAGCGTGTTGATCAGCTCGTCATGGACGATCTTGACCACCATCTGGCCGGGCGTCACCGACTTGACGACGGTGGCGCCGATCGCCTGCTCGCGGACGCGCTCGGTGAAGCTGCGCACCACTTCGAGCGCAACGTCGGCTTCCAGCAGCGCGCGGCGCACCTCGCGCATCGCGGCGTCGACGTCCTTTTCGGTCAGCGCACCGCGCCCCGTCAGACGATCGAGGATGCCGCCAAGCCGTTCCGACAGACTGTCGAACAATGCCGTTGTCCTTCTTTACCTCTCCCCGCAAGAGCGGGGCGAGGGAGCAGAAAACCAAACACCTTTGCGCCCGAGGGCGCACAGCGCTGTCGGGCGTTGACCTCTGGCCTCCAGGGCCAGTCGGCGGGTCGAAAAGAAAGCCTTTCCGAGAAAGTGGCGGGGTTAAACGCCGCTGCCGCCCAAAAGTCAAGGAAAGTTAGGGCGCCGGGGCCGCTTTGGTAAGGCAAGGCCTTGAAAACACGTCCTTTCCGGCGGTGGGTTCCTTTTTCTCTGGCCCCGCCCATATAGGCGGGGATGCCTTACCGTCCGCACCATCCCTAGAAACCCGCCCGTGCCGGTCACCCGCCGTCGCGTTTTCGGACTGCTTGCCGGAGCAGCTGCGCTGGTCGGTGTCCCCTCCTCTGGATGTCCCGCATGAAGACCTATGACGGCCCCGTCTCCGACCATTTCGATGGCCTGAACTTCTTCGATCCGGACGGCTCGCCGCCAAAATCGTTGCGTGAGGTTCTGCGCTGGCAGTTCAGTGGCAAACGGCAGCGCGCGGACTGGCCGGATTGGGCTCCGAGCCCCCATGCCGACACGCCGCCGGAGCGTGTCGACGGCGACAAGGTGCGGCTCTCCTTCGTCGGACATGCGAGCTGGCTGATCCAGACCGGCGGCCTCAACATCCTCGTCGATCCCGTCTGGTCCATGCGGGTCTCGCCGGTCGCCTGGGCGGGACCGAAGCGGCACAACGATCCCGGCATCGCCTTCGAGAAGCTGCCGAAGATTGACGTCGTGCTGGTCTCGCACGGGCACTACGATCACCTGGACATCGCGACACTGTCGCGGCTCGCCAAGAATTTTGCTCCGCGGGTGGTCACGCCGCTCGGCAATGACGTCACGATGCGTAGCACCGACTCGTCGATCAAGGCCGAGGCGTTCGACTGGCACGATCGCGTCGAGCTCGGCGGCGGCATCGCCGTGTATCTGGTTCCGACCCGGCACTGGACGGCGCGCGGCCTGTTCGATCGCAACAAGGCGCTGTGGGCGAGTTTTGTATTGGAGACGCCGGCCGGGAAAATCTACGTCGTCTGCGATTCCGGCTATGGCGACGGCAGACATTTCCGCCGTGTCGCCGAGAAGCACGGGCCGTTACGTCTGGCGATCCTCCCGATCGGCGCCTACGAGCCGCGCTGGTTCATGCGCGACCAGCACATGAATCCGGAGGATGCGGTGAAGGCGCTGCTCGATTGCGGCGCGCAGGACGCGCTCGGGCATCATCACGGCACGTTCCAGCTCACGGATGAAGCGATCGACGCGCCGGCCAAGGCGCTGGTCGAGGCGCTGGATGTCGCGAAGATTCCGCAGGAGCGGTTCGTCGCGATGAAGCCCGGGCAGGTGGTGGAGATTTGACGCGCTCTCCGCTGTCGTCCCGGCGAAGGCCGGGACCCATAACCACATGGAGTAGTTTGGCGAAGACTCGTAGTTTTCAGTCTTCCCGCGGTACGGCGACCTGCGCCTACCGAAAGATCACGCGGTATGGGTCCCGGCCTTCGCCGGGACGACACCGTTGGTGTGGTGAACAGCATGCCCCTTGCGGCTTACTGCCCCTGCTTGATCGCCCAGCTCACATTCACCGTCACCGACAGCGTCTCCTCGCCGGGCGCGACGGCGGCGGGTGCGGCCATCGGTGCCGTCGCCATTCGCGCCTTGAACAACGGCACCGGCGCGCCGCCTTCGGAGACGCTGAGCGGCGTGCCCAGCGTGACGCCGGTCGCCTTGGCGTAGATCTCGGCCTTGCGGCGTGCGTCGGCCACCGCCTGCTCGCGGGCGTCGTCGAGCAGCTTTGACGCCTGCGTCACCTCGAACGAGATGTTGCCGATGTCGTTGGCGCCGGCGCCGACCAGCGTGTCGATGATGCCGGCGACCTTGGTCACGTCGCGAATTTTGACGGTGACGCGATTGGAGGCGCGGAAGCCGACCACGGGCGAGGCGCCGGTGGATTTGTTCTGGCTGTATTGCGGCTGAAGCGACAGCCGCGAGGTCTGGTAATCCTTCTCGGCGATCCCGGCACCCTTCAGCGCCAGCAGCACCTTGCCCATCGCGGCGTTATTGGCGTCGGAGGCTTCCTTCGCCGTCTTGGCGTCATTGGCGACACCCGCGTCGATCTGCGCAAGATCGGGCGCCACCGATACGGTGGCCTCGCCATTCACCAGAGATCGCGGAGGGGAAATCGTCGGCGCGCGCAGGCGCGGCCAGCAGCGTGGTGGCAAGGACGGAGGCGAGTACGGCAGGCTTTTTCATCGATCTCACTTCAGCGGCACGAAAACATTGATCACGAGCTTGTCCTCCGCCGTCTTCAGGGGATCGGTGAGGTACTCCTCGATAAAGGTGTCCTTGGCTTCCAGCCTCTTGTCGTCGAGGTGATTGGTGATCGCCTCATAGGTGTTGTCCATGTTGTCGTAGGAACCGCGATGGACGAATTTCAGCGCCTTGCCCTCCGGCGATTTGCCGATGCTCATGTCCTTGGGCAGTTTCTGCGGGTCCTGATCGACCGGGATCTCGGCGAGGAAGGTGAAGCCGGTGTCGTCGGTCGAGGTGTAGACGATCATCGAATTGCCGGCGTGCTTGATGCCCTGCTTGTCCAGGAGCGTGTTCAGCGCCTTGAAGGCGTCGACCAGCGTGTCGAAGGCCGAGTCCCAATTGGCAGTGCCCTTGACCATCACGACCTTCCTGGACTCGAGCGTGGTCTCGAGGCCGAAGGGATCGGCAGTCTGGACCGGGGCAGGGGTGGCGGCCGCGGCGGGCGGTGGTGCGGCCGGGCTGGGCGAAGCGCTGGCTGCTGGCGATGCTGCAGGAGCGGGTGAGGCGCTCGCCGCAGGCGAGGGTGTTGCCGCAGGGGCGGGCAAGGCACTTGCAGCCGGAGCGGGCGAAACCGACGGGGCCGGCGAGGGACTTGCCGAGGCAGCGGGCGCCGGGCTCGGGGTTTGCGCCTGAGCGCCGGACAGGCCAAGTGACAAGGCCGCTGCCGGGATCAGCGCGGCCAGAACAAGACGACGAAAAGTGTTCATTTTATTCTCCCCAGACCTTGCCCACCAAGGCCTTAACCCGGCCGCACATTCCGGTTCGCGCGAACTACGCCGTTCTAACACGCGAGCGCCGAATTCGTCCCATGACAGATGCGTCATGGCAGGCGACCTGGCGCCCGGCGGCAAAACACTGGCCAAGCGGCCAAGGATCGCCATATAAGGCGGGCGAAATTCGGGAATTTTCATGAGCGCGCTGGCCAACCACGCATTTGCCAAGATGAACGGCATCGGCAACGAGATCGTCGTTGTCGACATGCGCGATTCCGCCTCGCCGGTGACGCCGGACGATGCCCGCGCGGTGGCATCCGTGCACGGCGGCGTGCCCTACGATCAGCTCATGGTGCTTCAGAAGCCGCGGCTCGACGGCACCGAGGCCTTCATCCGCATCTACAACAATGACGGCTCCGAAGCCGGCGCCTGCGGCAACGGCATGCGCTGCGTGGTGCGGCGCATCTTCGAGAAGACCGGGCAGGCCACGGCGACGTTCGAGACCGCGGCGGGCCT
This sequence comes from Bradyrhizobium sp. CCBAU 11386, assembly GCF_028128955.1. Lineage (NCBI taxonomy): Bacteria > Pseudomonadati > Pseudomonadota > Alphaproteobacteria > Hyphomicrobiales > Nitrobacteraceae > Bradyrhizobium > Bradyrhizobium sp. CCBAU 11386. Next base: position 97,872 of record NZ_LBKA01000245.1, on the reverse strand, counting down.
GCTCAATTGCTGGCAGGGCCCGACGCCCGATCTCTACACCGTCGACATGGGCGTGCCCAAGTTCGGCTGGCAGGACATTCCGCTGGCGGAGGAGTTTCGCGACACCCGCTACATCGAATTGCAGATCGGGCCGATCGACAATCCGATCCTGCATTCGCCCTCGGTGGTGAGCATGGGCAATCCGCACGCGGTGTTCTGGGTCGACGACGTCAACGCCTATGACCTCGAGCGTTTTGGTCCGCTGCTGGAAAACCATCCGATCTTCCCCGAGCGCGCCAACATCACGCTCGCCCATGTCGTCGATCGCGACCACATCACGATCCGCACCTGGGAGCGTGGGGCAGGGCTCACCAAGGCCTGCGGCTCGGCGGCCTGTGCCACGGCCGCCGCCGCGGCGCGGCTGAAGCGCGCCGAGCGCAATGTCGAGATCACGTTGCCCGGCGGCAAGCTCGGCATCGAATGGCGCGAGCGCGACGATCACGTGCTGATGACGGGCACCGCGACCTTCGAATATGAGGGCAATTTCGACCCGGCGCTGTTCGCGCCGGTCGGCTGATGTCCGTCGAGATCGTCACCTTCGGCTGCCGCCTCAACGCCTTCGAGGCCGAGGTGATCCGCCGTAAGGCCGAAGGCGCGGGGCTCTCCGACACCATCGTCATCAACAGCTGCGCCGTCACCAACGAGGCGGTGGCGCAGGCGCGGCAGTCGATCCGCAAGCTGAAGCGCGAGCGGCCAGGGGCGCGCATCGTCGTCACCGGCTGCGCTGCGCAGACGCAAAGCCGGATGTTCGCCGATATGGCGGAGGTCGACCGCGTCGTCGGCAATGACGACAAGATGCGCAGCGATGCCTGGCGCGATACGCGCGCCGCCTTCGACATCGGTGCCAGCGAGAAGATCGCCGTTGGCGACATCATGGCGGTGAAGGAGATGGCGCCACATCTCCTCGACGGCTTCGCGGGCGGCCTGCCGCGCGTGTTCGTGCAGGTGCAGAACGGCTGCGACCACCGCTGCACCTTCTGCATCATCCCGTTCGGACGCGGCAATTCGCGCTCGGTGCCGATGGGCGCCGTGGTCGAGCAGGTGCGGGCGCTGGCGGAACGTGGTCACGCCGAGATCGTGCTGACCGGTGTCGATCTCACCAGCTATGGCGCCGATCTGCCGGGTGCTCCGAAGCTGGGCATGCTGACGAAGCAGATCCTGCGCCATGTGCCCGAGCTGAAGCGCCTGCGCATCTCCTCGATCGATTCGATCGAGGCGGATGCCGATCTGTTGGATGCCATCGCCGACGATTCCCGCCTGATGCCGCATCTGCACCTGTCGCTGCAATCCGGCGACGACATGATTTTGAAGCGCATGAAGCGGCGGCATTTGCGGGGCGATGCGATTGCCTTCTGCGACCAGGTGCGGCGCCTGCGCCCGGACATCGCCTTCGGCGCCGACATCATCGCGGGCTTTCCGACCGAGACCGAGGCGATGTTTTCGCGCTCGCTCGATCTGGTCAGGGAATGCGGCCTGACGTTCCTGCACGTCTTCCCCTATTCCCCGCGCCCCGGCACGCCCGCCGCGCGGATGCCGCAGGTTGCGGGGCCTGAGATCAAGGAACGTGCGAGGCTGCTGCGTGCGGCTGGTGAGGCAGCATTGCGTCAGCGGCTGCAAGCCGAAATTGGCGCAACGCGCGATGTGCTGATCGAGAGCGACAGCCAGGGCCGCACGGAGCACTATCTGCCGGTGGCGATTGCGGGCGCGCGCGTGGGTAGTGTCGTGCCGCTGAGGATTGCCGGCAGTGATGGCGAGCGGCTCACCACATAACCAGTGTCGTCGCCCGGCTTGACCGGGCGACCCAGTACGCCGCGGCTTCTCCGTATCCCACTAACGTTTCTGGAATACTGGATCACCCGCTTTCGCGGGTGATGACACCGGTGCGTGTGGTGCGCAGCGAGTACCTACGACGCCCGCACCTGCCAGAACCGCAGCGTCCGCCGCGCGTTCTCCGGCGTCATGCGGGCGAAATGGCTTTGCGCTCTTGCGAGGTCGGCCGGCTTCATCGCGCCGGTGGCGAAGCGGCTTTCGAGCACGGCGGCGGTGGTTTCCCAGCTGAGCTGCGCCGCCTTGCACGGCACCAGCAGGCCGTCCTCGCGCAGGCTCTGCATCAGCGGGCGAATCACTTCGACGGTGGATTGCGACAATGCCGCCAGCGCCGCGACGGCTTCTTCATAGCGCCGCTGCTTGGCAAAACCGAACAGCGTCGCCTCGTTGAGCTGGCCGGATGCCTTGAGACCTGCGATGGCGCGCTTGGCGCCTTCGAAATCGCGGACACCCGACATCTCGCGCGCGACGCCGGCGGTGACGGCGGCGATCGCGCTCTGGATTTCCTCGAACAGATGCGGCGGCGCGCGCGATAACAGGCGGGTGCGAACCGCATCGCTCGCCGAGCGCAGCAACTGGCGGCGCAGCTCCGATGGCAGGTCGACACGGACACCGACGCTGACGGCGAGCTCCGGATCGCTTTCGGCCTGGCCGACGATGATGGCGAATCCGCCTCCGGAAACGCGCGCGCCGGGGTTGGCGGCGAGCCGCCGGCTGACGCTGGGATAGCGGCGCGCCAGCAGCGCGTCGGTGACGATCTCCTTCAGCCACCAGCGCCCGGCGACCGCGAGCAGATGCGGCTCGCCTTTGGATGATGCGATCCTGACCAGCTCGTCCTCGTCGAGGCGCGCGGATTCCTGGAGCACGGGACCGGCGATGCGGATCTCGTCATTGTTGGCGAGGCGGCGGATGACCGAGGGCGGCGCCTGCGCGATCGGCGCGAGCTGCGCGCTGATCTCGGCCAGCGCGACGCGCGCGCCCATGTCGGCGATGGCGCGCAGCTCGATGGTACCGATCAGGCGCTCGAGCACCTCGTCGAACAGCGCGATCTGCTCGTCGTCAAAACTGCCGGCGGAGGACAGGAACAGGTCGGTGACGCGGCGGGCCGTCTCCAGGCCCTTTTCCGCCGAGCCAATCCGAAGTGCGGATTCGACCTCGTCGATGATCGATAGCTCGGCCTTGGACATGACGCGCGGCTCGTCCTGAGCGGATTGACGGAAGCTTGTTCTAAGCAACCGCTATCATTAGAGGCGAGCCCTGAACGTTTCGTAAACCATCGCGCGACGGCCTCCTCACCATGAGGGACCGGCAGGGTTATTCCCCATTCCACCCGCAAGCCCTGAGCCGCTCGTGCATGTGGGGCGGGGCCGGGGCCACCACGCGGATCGGCTCCTTGTTCCGGGAAATCGGCACCACGATCTCGCGGGAATGCAGGTGCAGGCGCGGTTCGCCGAAGCGGGGGCCGTTGCCGTAAATGTTATCGCCGAAGATCGGCCAGCCGGTCGCGGCCGAATGCACCCGCAATTGGTGGGTCCGCCCGGTCACCGGTTCCATGGCGAGCCAGGTCAGGCCATGTCCCCGGCCCATCACCTTCCAGTTGGTGATGGCTTTCTGCCCCTCGGGATCGGGCTTCTGCCACCAGCCGCGCTCGGCATTGAGCCGGCCGAGCGGCATATCGATGGTGCCTTCGTCCTCGCCAGGTCCGCCCTCGACCACGGTCCAGTAGGTCTTGCCGATCTTGCCGTGCTTGAACAGCAGGCCAAGCGAGGCTGTGGCTTTCCGATGGCGGCCGAGCACGAGGCAGCCGGAGGTGTCCTTGTCCAGCCGGTGGGCCAGCACCGGCGGCCGCGGCAGGCCGAAACGGAGCGCGTCGAAAGATGCCTCCAGATTGGCGCCGCCCTTGGGGCCGCGATGCACCGGCAGGCCGGCCGGCTTGTCGATGACCAGCATCAGTCCGTCGCGATGGAGCACGCGCGCCAGGATTTCGTCAGCGGTCAATTCGGGAACATCGAGCAATTGCAGGACTTTCGGTCAAGACTTTCGTTTGGGAGCCGGAACGGCTAACACACCGCCATCATGAACGATACCACCCCCGAGACACCCAAGCTGAGCTGGTGGCGCCGCCTGTCCAACGGGCTGAAGCGCACCTCGTCCTCGCTCGGGACCGCGGTCGCCGACCTCGTCACCAAGCGCAAGCTCGACCGCGCCATGCTCGACGACATCGAGGACGTGCTCTTGCGCGCCGATCTCGGCACGCAGGTTGCGGTGCGCATCGCGGACGCCGTCGGCACGGGGCGCTACGACAAGGCGATCTCGGCGGACGAGGTCAAGGACGTCGTTGCGACCGAGGTCGAGAAGGTGCTGTCGCCGGTGGCAAAGCCGCTCGAGATCGATTCGGCCAAGAAGCCGTTCGTCATTCTCGTGGTCGGCGTCAACGGCTCCGGCAAGACCACCACCATCGGCAAGCTCTCGCAGAAATTTGCCTCCGAAGGCCGCAGGGTGATGCTCGCCGCCGGCGACACGTTTCGCGCGGCAGCCATCGAGCAGCTCAAGGTCTGGGGCGAGCGCACCAGGACGCCGGTCATTGCGGGGGCGCAAGGCTCCGATTCGGCGAGCCTCGCCTTCAACGCGCTGACGGCGGCGAAGGAGCAGAACATCGACGTGCTCCTGATCGACACCGCCGGGCGGCTTCAGAACAAGGCCGAGCTGATGAACGAGCTCGAAAAGGTCGTGCGCGTCATCCGCAAGGTGGACGCGACCGCGCCGCATGCGGTGCTGCTTGTGCTCGACGCCACCGTCGGCCAGAACGCGCTGTCGCAGGTCGAGGCCTTCCATCGCACCGCCGGGGTCACCGGCCTCGTGATGACCAAGCTCGACGGCACCGCCCGCGGCGGCATCCTGGTGGCGCTCGCGGAGAAATTCAAATTGCCGGTGCACTTCATCGGCGTCGGCGAAGGCGTCGACGATCTCGCGCCCTTCACCGCGCGCGACTTCGCCCGTGCGATCGCCGGAATCGAAAGCTAGAGAATGGACAAGACCCAGCCGCATCCGCTGTTCAAGCTTGCGACCGAACTCGGTCCGCTGCTCGTCTTCTTCTTCGTGAATGCGAAGTTCAACCTGTTCGCCGCGACCGGCGCCTTCATGGTCGCGATCGTCGCGGCGATGATCGCCTCCTATGTGGTGACGCGCCATATCCCGATCATGGCGATCGTGACGGGCGTGATCGTGCTGGTGTTCGGCACGCTCACCCTGGTGCTGCACGACGAGACCTTCATCAAGGTCAAGCCGACCATCATCTACAGCCTGTTCGCCGCCATCCTCGGCGGCGGACTCTTGTTCGGCCGCTCCTTCATCGCCGTGATGTTCGACCAGATGTTCAACCTGACCCCGCAGGGCTGGCGCATCCTGACGCTGCGCTGGGCGCTGTTCTTCGCCGGCATGGCGGTGCTGAACGAGATCGTTTGGCGCACCCAGAGCACGGATTTCTGGGTGAACTTCAAGGTGTTCGGCGTGACGCCGCTGACCATGATCTTCGCCATCGCCCAGATGCCGCTGACCAAGCGCTACCACCTCGATCCGGTCTCGCTGGAAACGAGCGAGGCGGAAGCGGGGGACGTGAGGAAGGGGTAATTCTCGTGTCCCGGACGCGCGAAGCGCGAGCCGGGACCCAGACTTTTCCCAAGAGTGCCGTTGTGGAGACCTGGGCCCCGGCTCAGCAGCGCATCGCTGAAGAAGCGCTGCGCAGCGTCCGGGGCACGAGACCCGTACTAAGACCCCGCCTTCAACGCCTTCTCCATCTGCGGCAGCAGCACGCTCCGCAAATTGTCTGGCGTGATCGGGCCGACCAGCTTGAAGACGATGGTGCCCTCACGGCCGACGACGAAGGTCTCGGGCACGCCATAGACGCCCCATTCGATCGAGGCGCGGCCGTTGGCATCCACGCCGACGCGGCCGAACGGGTTGCCGTAGCGGCCGAGGAAGCGCCGCGCATTGTCGGATGCGTCCTTGTAGTTGATGCCGACGAGCTGGAAGCGTTTGTCCTTGGCGAACTCGGTCAGGAGCGGCGCCTCGTCGTGGCACGGCACGCACCAGGAGGCCCAGACGTTGACGAGGCTGACCTTGCCCTTGAACGCGGAGGGATCGAGACCCGGCACCTGGACGTTGTCAGCCTGCAAGCCCTCGAGCGGCGGCAGCATCGTTTGCGGCGCCGGCCGTCCGATCAGCGCAGAGGGAATCCGCGAGGGATCGCCGCTGCCGAGCCGGAACCAGAACAGCAGCGCCAACCCAATGAAGGCGATCAGCGGCAGCACCATCAGGAAGGTCCGGCGCTGCGGGCTCGCGGAGGTCGTGTGATCGCTCATGGCCGATCCATCGCGCTGCGGCCCGAGCGGCGGGTGATACCGCTGCGGTCGAGCTCGCGCAGGCGCCGGGTCTGGCTGCGATAGTCGAGCACGATCCAGCCGATCAGGATCACGACCACGAGGGCGGCCGCGGCATAGGACGTCACGATGAAGGAGGCATAGGGACCGAGCGACATCGTCATGCGGCCCCAATTTCTTTCGACGCGTTGTCGTGACGCGAACCGGCGCCCATTTCGCTCGAAAACGCGATGCGGCTCGCCTGCATCATTTGCAGCGAGCGGACACGGCGGCGCAGGATCTCGTTGCGCATCGCAGCCAGGTGCAGCGTGACGAACAGCAGCGTGAACGCGATTGCCATCACCAGCAGCGGAATCAGGAACGATTTGTCGAGCGACGAGCCGCCCATGCGCATCACGGAAGCGGGCTGGTGCAGCGTGTTCCACCAGTCGACCGAGAACTTGATGATGGGCAGGTTGATCGCGCCGACCAGGGTCAGCACGGCGGCAGCGCGCGCCGCGCGCGAGGGATCCTCGACCGCGCGCCACAGCGCCATCAGGCCGAGATACATCAGGAAGAGAATCAGCACCGAGGTCAGTCGCGCGTCCCATTCCCAATAGGTGCCCCACATCGGCCGGCCCCACAGCGAGCCCGTGAGCAGTGCGAGGAAGGTGAAGGCCGCGCCGATCGGAGCTGCCGCCTTCGCGGCGACGTCGGCGAGCGGATGCCGCCACACCAGCGTGCCCAGCGAGGCGATGCTCATCACGCCCCAGACGAACATCGACAGCCAGGCATTGGGCACGTGGATGAACATGATCTTCACGGTCGCGCCCTGCTGGTAGTCGTCGGGCGCAAGAGCGGATTGATAGAGGCCGATCGCGAGCAGGATGACGGTCGCGGCCGCAAGCCACGGCAACACCCGCGCCGTCAGCGCGAGGAACCGTGTCGGGTTGGCGAGGTCGATCAGCGTCATGGTATTCTGATAATCACAGGTCAGCACTCACGCAATCAGCATAAAAGCGGGCAGCGAAAGTTGATCGGGGTCAAGGTCAGTCGAGCCCGTGCCGCAGGCTCGCCGCCGCCGCGAAGGGGCCGATCACGAGGCTGACCAGCGACAGCGCGCACAGGATCGAGAACGGCGCGCCGAACGACATGGGACCGACGATCACGGCCTGGGAGGCCGCAACCCCGAAGATCAGCACCGGGATCGACAGCGGCAGCACCAGAACCGCCATCAAAAGTCCGCCGCGATGCAGCGTCACCGCCAGCGCGGCGCCGATCATGCCGGTAAAGGTCAGGGCCGGCGTGCCCGCCAGCAGCGTCAGGGCCACCGCGCCGGTCGCGACCATGTCGAGGTTGAGCAGGAGGCCCAGCACGGGGGTTGCGACAATCAGCGGCAGGCCCGCCGCCAGCCAGTGCGCCAGCGCTTTCGCCGCGCAGGCGAGTTCCAGCGGCGTCCGGCTCATGGTGATCAGGTCGAGCGAGCCGTCCTCATGGTCGGCCATGAACAGCCGGTCCAGCGTCAGCAGGCTCGCCAGCAGCGCGCCGAGCCAGAGAATGGCCGGCCCCAGCCGCGACAGCAGCGCCAGGTCCGGCCCCACCGCGAACGGCATCAGCACCACCACGGTCAGGAAGAACAGCACGCCGATCAGCGCCCCGCCGCCGACGCGGAGCGCGATCCGGACGTCCCGGCGGATGAGGGCGGACAGGGCGGTCATGGGGGGCCTCCCGCAAGGGGGGAGGGAACGGAGAGGGCGGAGTCCGGCCGCTTGGAAAACTGAGGGTCGGGCTGCCTCATGTGGCACTCCCGATCCGCAGCTCCCGCGAATCGATCCCCAGCGCCATGTGGGTCGCGGCGATGATCAGGCCGCCGCGGGCGAGATGGTCGCGCATCAGGCCGCCGAACATGTCCTGGCCGGCCACGTCCAGCGCCGTGGTCGGCTCGTCCAGCAGCCAGACCGGGCGGCGCACCGTCAGCAGCCGGGCCAGCGAGAGCCGGCGGCGCTGGCCGGCCGACAGGAAAGCGGCCGGCAGGTGGGTGGCGTGGTCGAGCCCGACCGTGGCGAGGCTCTCGTGGGCGTCGGAACGCTCGCCGCCCAGAAAATCGGCCCAGAATGACAGATTTTCCGCCACGCTCAGCGCCGGCTTCAGGGCGTCGCGATGGCCCAGATAGTGGCATTGCTCAGGCAATGTCAGCTCGGCATCGCCGCCATCGAGCGCGATTGTCCCGCCGGCCGGAATGAGCAGGCCCGCAATCAGCCGCAGCAGCGAGGTCTTGCCCGAGCCGTTGCGGCCGACGACCGCCACGGCCTCGCCGGAGACGGCCTCGAAATCGAGTCCGGCAAACACCTCGCGGCCACCCCGCACACAGATCACCCCACGTCCGGAAAGCTGCATCTTGCCTCGTATCAACCCGTTCAAACCAGGCCTCAGGAAAACTTGGGGTAGCGCATGGGAATTTTTGGCTCGCGAATTGCTGCGGCACGTTTGTGGCTGTGGCGGCGCGGTTAGAAAGCTTCTATAAGCCCGGAACTACTTGATGCAGCAACTCAACCTGCCCCTGCAAGCGACCCAGCCGGACTCGCTGACGGTGTTAAAATACCCCTTGCCGGGTATAACTAACAATTGGGATTTCCTACATGACCTCGCTCGACAGCTTCAAATGCAAAAAGACCCTCAAGGTCGGCGCCAAGACCTATGTCTATTACAGCCTGCCCACGGCCGAGAAGAATGGTCTGAAGGGAATTTCGAAACTCCCCTATTCGATGAAGGTCCTGCTCGAGAACCTCCTGCGCAATGAGGACGGCCGCTCGGTCAAGAAGGCGGACATCGTCGCGGTGTCCAAATGGCTGCGCAAGAAGTCGCTGGAGCACGAGATCGCGTTCCGCCCGGCGCGCGTCCTGATGCAGGACTTCACCGGCGTGCCCGCGGTGGTCGATCTCGCCGCAATGCGCAACGCGATGCAGAAGCTCGGCGGCGATGCCGAGAAGATCAACCCGCTGGTGCCGGTCGACCTCGTCATCGACCACTCCGTGATCGTGAACTTCTTCGGTGACAACAAGGCCTTCGGCAAGAACGTCGCCGAGGAATACAAGCAGAACCAGGAGCGCTACGAGTTCCTGAAGTGGGGCCAGAAAGCGTTCTCGAACTTCTCCGTCGTGCCGCCCGGCACCGGCATCTGCCACCAGGTCAATCTCGAATATCTCTCCCAGACGGTCTGGACCAAGAAGGAGAAGATGACGGTCGGCAAGAAGACCGGCACCTTCGAGGTCGCCTATCCCGACTCGCTGGTCGGCACCGACTCCCACACCACCATGGTCAACGGTCTCGCCGTGCTCGGCTGGGGCGTCGGCGGCATCGAGGCGGAAGCCTGCATGCTCGGCCAGCCGCTGTCGATGCTGCTGCCCAACGTCGTCGGCTTCAAGCTGAAGGGCGCGATGAAGGAAGGCGTCACCGCGACCGACCTCGTGCTGACCGTGACGCAGATGCTGCGCAAGCTCGGTGTGGTCGGCAAGTTCGTCGAGTTCTTCGGCCCCGGCCTCGACAATCTCTCCGTCGCCGACAAGGCGACCATCGCCAACATGGCGCCGGAATACGGCGCGACCTGCGGCTTCTTCCCGGTCGACGCCGCCGCGATCGACTACCTCAAGACCTCCGGCCGCGCCGCACCGCGCGTTGCGCTGGTGCAGGCCTATGCCAAGGCGCAGGGCCTGTTCCGCACCGCCAAGTCGGCCGATCCGGTGTTCACGGAAACGCTGACGCTCGACCTCGCCGACGTCGTGCCGTCGATGGCCGGTCCGAAGCGTCCCGAAGGCCGCATCGCGCTGCCGTCGGTCGCGGAAGGCTTCTCGGTCGCGCTCGCCAATGAGTACAAGAAGGCCGAAGAGCCGACGAAGCGCTTTGCCGTCGAAGGCAAGAACTTCGATCTCGGCCACGGCGACGTCGTGATCGCCGCCATCACCTCCTGCACCAACACCTCGAACCCGAGCGTCTTGATCGGCGCCGGCCTCCTGGCGCGCAACGCCGCCGCAAAGGGCCTGAAGGCCAAGCCGTGGGTGAAGACCTCGCTCGCCCCGGGCAGCCAGGTGGTCGCGGGCTATCTCGCCGATTCCGGTCTCCAGACCGATCTCGACAAGGTCGGCTTCAACCTGGTCGGCTTCGGCTGCACCACCTGCATCGGCAATTCCGGTCCGCTGCCGGAGGAGATCTCGAAGTCGATCAACGACAATGGCATCGTCGCGGCGGCCGTGCTCTCCGGTAACCGCAACTTCGAAGGCCGAGTCTCGCCGGACGTGCAGGCGAACTATCTGGCTTCGCCGCCGCTGGTCGTCGCCCACGCGCTCGCCGGCAGTGTGACCAAGAACCTCGCCGTCGAGCCGCTCGGCGAAGGCAAGGACGGCAAGCCGGTGTACCTCAAGGACATCTGGCCGACGTCGAAGGAGATCAACGCCTTCATGAAGAAGTTCGTGACCGCGTCGATCTTCAAGAAGAAGTACGCCGACGTGTTCAAGGGCGACACCAACTGGCGCAAGATCAAGACGGTCGAGAGCGAGACCTATCGCTGGAACATGAGCTCGACCTACGTGCAGAACCCGCCCTATTTCGACGGCATGAAGAAGGAGCCGGAGCCGGTCACCGACATCGTCGAGGCGCGCATCCTCGCCATGTTCGGCGACAAGATCACCACCGACCACATCTCGCCGGCCGGTTCGATCAAGCTCACCTCGCCCGCGGGCAAGTATCTCAGCGAGCATCAGGTGCGTCCCGCCGACTTCAACCAGTACGGCACGCGGCGCGGCAACCACGAAGTGATGATGCGCGGCACCTTCGCCAACATCCGCATCAAGAACTTCATGCTCAAGGGCGCCGACGGCAACATCCCGGAAGGCGGCCTCACCAAGCACTGGCCCGACGGCGAGCAGATGTCGATCTACGACGCCGCGATGAAGTACCAGCAGGAGCAAGTGCCGCTGGTGGTGTTCGCCGGCGCCGAATACGGCAACGGCTCCTCGCGCGACTGGGCTGCGAAGGGCACGCGTCTGCTCGGCGTGCGCGCGGTGATCTGCCAGAGCTTCGAGCGCATCCATCGCTCCAACCTCGTCGGTATGGGCGTGCTGCCGCTGACCTTCGAGGACGGCACCTCCTGGTCGTCGCTCGGCCTGAAGGGCGACGAGAAGGTCACGCTGCGTGGTCTCGTCGGCGATCTGAAGCCGCGTCAGAAGCTGACCGCGGAGATCGTCTCCGGCGACGGTTCGTTGCAGCGCGTTTCGCTGCTCTGCCGCATCGATACGCTGGACGAGCTCGACTACTACCGGAACGGCGGCATCCTGCACTACGTGCTGCGCAAGCTCGCGGCGTAAGCGCGGATTTGTGAACGGTGGCTCACTGCGAAGTGAGTAGAAGGTTAAACGAAGGCGGCCTATCACAAGGCCGCCTTCGCGCGTTTGCGGCATGCTTCGGATGGGCCCGCCCGGCGGAAATTCCGGCCAGGACGGTTGAGTGTGTCGCGCCCCGTAAGACTACGGTGACCATCAGGCGATAAGATTTCCCTTCCCACGAGCAATGGTGTGCGGCGTTCGACATGACAGCAATGACGGCTTCTCATCCGATTTCACGTTGGTCCGGTGCCCTCTGGTCGGGAGCACTCGGTATCTGTGCGATCGTCGCCGTCATCCGTCCCGCCCAGGCTGATCCCCGCGCCGTGGTTGAGCTATTCACCTCGCAGGGCTGCTCCTCCTGTCCGCCCGCCGACAAGATCATCGGCGATCTCTCCAGCGACCCCTCGATCATCGCGCTGAGCATGCCGATCGATTATTGGGATTATCTCGGCTGGAAGGACACGCTGGCGGATTCGCGCTTCTCGGCGCGGCAGCGCGCCTATTCGCGCATGCGCGGCGATCGCGAGGTCTACACGCCGCAGGTCGTGGTGAACGGCTCGACGCATGTCATCGGCAGTGATCGTTCCGGCATCGAGAGCGCGATCGGCAAGACCGACAAGGGCACGGGCGTGATGAGCGTGCCGGTGACGATGTCGCTCTCGGGCAAGCAGATCAACGTGTCGGTGGCCGCGAGCAAGGAGCCGGCGATCTCGCACGGCGAAGTCTGGATCTGCTCGATCGCGAGGTCGGTGCCGATCGCGATCAGCCGCGGCGAGAATCGCGGGCAGCAAGTCACCTATCACAACGTGGTGCGCAACCTGCTCAAGGTCGGCGACTGGACCGGTCGTCCGGAAAGCTGGACGGTGCCGATCGAGAACCTCACGCGCGACGGCGTCGACGGCGCGGTGGTCTACGTCCAGGACGGCAGCCGCGACAAACCCGGCCCGATGCTGGGCGCGGCGTACACGTCGCTGCACTGATTCGAATCTCTCGCTAGCGTCGTGCTCGCTCTCGACCCTCATGGTGAGGAGCGCGCCCTTGCGCGCGTCTCGAACCATGCAGGCCCCCGCTGCATCTCGGCCTCGATCCTTCGAGACGCCGCGCGAAGAGCGCGGCCCTCAGGATGAGGGGAGAGAGCATGTGCTGAGAGCAAAGAGCGTCGGCAGAAACATCCCGACCCAAACAAAAAAGGACCAACTCGCGCTGGCCCTCCTTGTCGCGCGTACAGACCCGATCCTATCGACCCCGGGGGGCTGGGGGCTGAGGAATCCGGAACCGAAAGGACCGGGTCAACGCACACAGGTCTTTTCGCAGTGCAGGGCGGCAGGCGCTGGGCGGAAAAGCGGCGATACTATGATTCCTGCTAACGATCCCGTGACGGTTCGTCGCGACAGAGTTCCACCGTTGCGTGTGCTCCGATTCACGCCCAATTCGATGGGTTGCACCGAGAGCCCTTCCAAAGAGCCCTCGAGAGCCCCTTGCGGCGGGGAACGGTTGGCGCAATCATATGATTGTCATGATCCGCGGTTCCGGGGACGGTCTTCGCGGACGCGATCATGCCGTGCGATGAGGAGGCGCTTCCCATGAGTCTGATGTCGGAGGATGCCGATCCGAGTGAGCAGCGCGCGGCGGCGCGTCCCGTCGCTGCGAATGCGCAGCCGAACCAGGTGACCTTCAACCGGCTCGAACTGCGCCGAATTCTCAATCTCTACGGCCGCATGGTCGCCGACGGCGAGTGGCGCGACTATGCCATCGACTTCCTGAAGGACCGTGCGGTGTTCTCGGTCTATCGCCGCGCCTCGGAAGTGCCGATCTATCGCATCGAGAAGGACCCGCGCCTCGCGCGCAAGCAGGGCATGTACAGCGTGATCTCGGCGACCGGCCTGATCCTGCGCCGCGGCCACGAGCTCGAGCGCGTGCTGCTGGTGATCGATCGCAAGCTGGCGGTGGTTTAGTCATCCGTACGGTGCCGTAGGGTGGGCAAAGGCGCGACGCGCCGTGCCCACCATCTGCCTTCATTCGCCGAGGATGGTGGGCACGCTTGCGCTTTGCCCACCCTACGACCTACTTCCCCGGCACCGTGCTTGCGCCCTCGCCGAGTTCGCGCTGCATCATCACCGTGTCCAGCCAGCGGCCGAATTTCAGCCCGACATTGGGATGTGTGCCGATCATCCTGAAGCCGCCTTTGGTGTGCACGGCGATCGAGCCGGCATTGGCGGAATCGCCGATCACCGCGATCATCTGGCGGAAGCCGCGCGCCTCGCACTCGGTGATCAGCCGCTCCAGCAGCAACGAGCCGACGCCGCGGCGATGGAAGGAGGGATCGAGATAGATCGAGTTCTCGACCGTGAAGCGATAGGCCGGCCGCGGCCGGTAGGCGCCGGCATAGGCGTAGCCGGCGACGCGTCCGTCGAGGATGGCGACGAAATAGGGATAGCCGCCGTCGACCAGCGCGCGGTAGCGCCGCGTCATCTCGGCAAGATCGGGCGGTTCCAGCTCGAACGTCGCCGTGCCCTCGCGGACGGCCTGTTGGTAGATGGCGGTGATGGCGGGGAGGTCGGCCTCAAGGGTGGGCCTGATTTCGGGTGCGGACATGGGGACAAGATTAGAGGCTTCCCGCGGCGGCCGGAAGGGGCTCCGGTGTTGCCCCACCGTCATTGCGAGCGCAGCGAAGCAATCCAGAAATGCATCTGCGGAGGGACTCTGGATTGCTTCGTCGCAAGAGCTCCTCGCAATGACGCGGGGCGGCAGTGGGGCCCAAAACAAAAACCCCGGCCTTGCGGCCGGGGTTGGTGTCCGTTCTCCCGTCGCAGTGCTTAGTCGCGCTGGCCGAGGAGCTGCAGAAGCAGCGTGAACAGGTTGATGAAGTTCAGGTACAGCGACAGCGCGCCGGTGATGGCCGCACGCTCTGCGATGTCACCGCCGGCCGCAGCGTAGCCGTAGATGTAGTCGTTCTTCAGCCGCTGGGTATCCCAGGCGGTGAGGCCCGCGAACACCAGCACGCCGACCACGGACACGATGAACTGGAGCATCGAGCTCGCCAGGAACAGGTTCACCAGGCTGGCGATGATGATGCCGATCAGGCCCATGAACAGGAACGAGCCCATCCCGGTCAGGTCACGCTTGGTGGTGTAGCCGTAGAGGCTGAGCGCACCGAAGGTCGCCGCGGTGATGAAGAACACCCGCACGATCGAGGTGTGCGTGAACACCAGGAAGATCGACGACAGCGAGATGCCCATCAGCGCCGAGAACACCCAGAACAGGATCTGGGCGGTCGAGGGTGCCAGACGGTTGATGCCTGCCGAGATCACGAACACCATGGCGAGCGGCGCGAGCATGAACAGCCACTTCAGGGGGCTGACGAACATCGCATAGCCGAACGGCGTCAGGAACAGCTTGCCGACGCGGACGGCTTCCGGGGTCGGAACGTCAGTCACGGCGGCCATGTAGACGCCGAGTGCGGCAAGGCCCGTGATGGCGAGGCCAATGCTCATGTAGTTGTAGATGCGCAGCATGTAGGCGCGCAGACCGGCGTCGACCGTCGCGGCGTCAACACGCCCGGCGGCCCTGCCGAAAGGAGAAGCGTAGTTACGGTCTAGGTCCGACATGGTCGATTCCCGTTGGTTGGCCGGTCCGGCATGAGGGTCGCCATGCCGCCGGTTCGTCAAATTCTATCTCGGATACCGATGTCTTCCGACTAAATTTTGGCTAACAATCGGGGCTCCGAACCCATTCGATATGTGGGAAACTAACACATTCGCTGCAACCGTCCACGCGCGGCTGAATGTCGCCCTCACCCGCAATCCAGACGAGCAGACGTGGTTAATCGCCGGAATCGTGCGATTTCGCACCCGCGCGGCGGCCCGCTACCTTTTGTCACAAATTCCGCAACACCGTGGCGGGCTTTTTGTTCAACGCCAGGAGCGTGCCGGCGAGCCCGAGCCCGACGGTAACGACCAGGGCGGCCACGACCACGCCGGCTGCGCTGCCGGCCTGCCAGACGAAGCTGAGCGTCATCAGCCGCGTCACGATCATCCAGGCGGCGATGCTGCCGGCGATCACGCCGAAGACCGCGGTGGCGAGCCCGATCAGGACGTATTCGAGCGCATAGGCGCCGAGCAGCCGCAGCCGCGTCGCGCCCAGCGTCTTCAGGATCACCGCATCGTAGACCCGGTGGCGATGGCCGGCCGCGAGCGCCCCGCCGAGCACCAGGATCGCCGAGATCAGGGTCACGGCGCTGGCGCCGCGGATCGCCAGCGCAAGATTGGTCACGACCGAGCCGACCGTCTCCATCACCTCGCGCACGCGCACGCTCGTCACCATCGGGTAGGCGTCGGCCACCTGCTTGATGATCCTGCCGTCGCCTTCGGCGTTGCCGCCGGCTTCGGTCAGCGTCGCGATATGGGTGTGCGGCGCGCCCTTGAAGGCGTTCGGCGAGAACACCAGCACGAAATTGATGCCGAGGCCCTGCCAGTCGATGTTGCGCAGATTGCTGATCTTCGCCGGGATGTCGCGGCCGAGCACGTTGACCACGACCTCGTCGCCGAGCTTGAGGCCGAGCCCGTCGGCGATCTTCTTCTCCATCGAGACCAGCGGCGGGCCGGAATAGTCCGCGCTCCACCACTCGCCCTCAACCACTTTGGAGCCCTTCGGCAGCTCGCCGGTATAGGTGAGGCCGCGGTCGCTCTGCAGCACCCATTCGGAATCGGTGGTTGGCTTGAGCTCTTCGGCGCGGACACCGCGCGCGGCGACGATGCGCCCGCGCAGCATCGGCACGTCCTCGACCTTGGCGCCGGGCGCGATCTGGCGCAGATAGCCGTCGAACTGCGCCGCCTGCGTGCTCGGAATGTCGATGAAGAAGAACGACGGCGCCTGATCCGGCAAGGCCGCGAGGAACTGCCGGCGCAGATTGCCGTCGATCTGGGTGATGGTGACGAGCACGGCGAGCCCGAGGCCGAGCGAGAGCACGACCGAAGGCGTCAGCGCGCCCGGCCGGTGGATGTTGGCGATCGCAAGCCGCAGCATCGGCAGGCGCGTCCGCGGCAGCCGCCGCGCGATCGTCATCAGCAAGGCGGCGATGCCGCGCAGCAGCGCGAACACGACGACCGAGGACGCCACGAACACCGCGGCGATGCGCTTGTCGAAGGACAGGCCGATCACGACCGCGACGAGCAGGGCGATCACGACGCCCATGAACACGAGATAGCTCCAGCGCGGCCGGTGCCATTCGGAGCTGATGGTGTCGCGGAACAGTGCGGCGACCGGCACGTCGTGCACCCGTCCGAGCGGCCACAGGCCGAAGGCCAGCGCGGTCAACAGGCCGTAGACGAAGGACAGCGCGAGCTCGTCGGCGTGCACGGCCGGCACCACCGGCAGCGGCAACAGCTTGCCGAACAGCCCGACGATGGCGAAGGGCATCGCGGCGCCGAGCGCAAGCCCGATCACGGACCCGATCGCCGCGAGTAGGACGACCTGGGCGAGATAGATGCCGAACACGTCGCGGCCCGTGGCGCCGACGGCCTTGAAGGCCGCGATCACCTCGAGCTTCCGGTCGATATGGCTCTTCACCGCGTTGGCGACGCCGACGCCGCCGACCAGCAGCGCCGCGAGGCCGACCAGGGTCAGGAACTGCGTGAAGCGGCTGATGTTGCGCTCGAGCTGCGGCGAGGCGTTGGAGCGGCTGCGGACTTCCCAGCCGGCCTGCGGCGCGGCGTTGCGCGCATCGGCGATGAAGGCGTCGGTGGCGCGCTCGTTGTTGGCGGCCTCAGGCAGCTTCACGCGATAGACCCAGCGCACCAGGCTGCCGGGCTGGATCAGGCCGGTGGCCTGCAGGGCTGCCTCGCTGATCAGGAAGCGCGGGCCGAAGCCGATGCCGCCGGCAAGCTTGTCGGGCTCGGCTTCGACCGTGCTGCGGATCTGGAAGGTCGCCGAACCGATGGTGACGCGGTCGCCGGTCTTGAGCGAGAGCCGCGCCAGCAGCGTCGGATCGGCCGCCGCGCCGAACGCGCCGTCACGCTCTGCAAGGATGTCGGACATCGGCAGCGGCGGCGCCAGCGTCAATTGGCCGAGCATCGGATAGGTGTCGTCGACCGCCTTCATCTCGACCAGCGCGAGCTTGCCCTCGGCCGAGCGCGCCATGCCGCGCAGGGTCGCGGCGGTCGAGACGGTTCCGCGTGAACGCAGGAAGGCGACTTCTTCGGGCTTGGCCTCGCGCTGGAACAGCACGAAGGAGACGTCGCCGCCGAGCAGCGTGCGGCCCTCGCGGGCGAGACCATCGGAGAGGCTCGCCGACACCGAGCCGACGCCGGCGATCGCCATCACGCCGAGCGCGATGCAGGCGATGAAAACATAGAAGCCGCGCAGCCCCCCGCGCAACTCGCGCAGCGCGTAGCGGAGCGACAACGCGGCGGCGTTGGGTCGCGCGAAGGGTTCAGCCGCGGCGCTCATGCCGGCGCAGACTGGGTGTCGATGCGCCCGGAGCGCAGGCGGATCACGCGATCGCAGCGATGCGCGAGCGAGGAATCGTGCGTGACCAGCACCAGGGTCATGCCGCGCTCGGCATGCTTGGTGAAGAGCAGGTCGACGATCTGTTTTCCGGTCGCCTCGTCGAGATTGCCGGTAGGCTCGTCGGCGACGAGGATGGCAGGATCGGGCGCCAGCGCGCGGGCGAGCGCGACGCGCTGCTGCTCGCCGCCGGAAAGCTGCGTCGGATAATGATGCAGGCGGTCGCCGAGCCCGACCGATTGCAGCTCCTGCGCCGCGCGTTTTGCGGCGTCGGGATTGCCGGCAAGCTCGAGCGGCACGGCGACGTTTTCCAGCGCCGTCATGGTCGGGATCAGATGGAAGGACTGGAAGACGATGCCGACCTGGCGGCCACGGAAGCGGGCGAGCGCGTCTTCGTCGAGGGCATTGAAAGGCGTGCCGTTCACCACCACCTCTCCGCTATCAGGACGCTCCAGCCCCGCCATCACCATCAGCAGCGTGGATTTGCCCGAGCCTGACGGGCCGATCAGGCCAATCGTCTCGCCCGAGGCGACCCGCAAGCTGATATCCTTGAGGATGTGAACGCGTGCCGCGCCCGTACCCAATGAGAGATTGACGTTGGAGATAGCGATGGTGTCCGGCGCGGTGCCGGCGAGCGAAGAGGATTCGATGCGAGTGTCCATGGTCCGGTCATATGGCAACTCCGATAGCGCGGTCGAGAGGCGTTACGGATTGTTCATGCACATAGCCGTGTTGATGCTCGCCTTGATGACAATTGCGACAGCGGCGTCGGCACAAGCACAGCCGGCCGCCAAACCGATCAAGCTGGTGGTCCTCGGCGATTCCTTGAGCGCGGGCCTTGGCCTTCCGGCCCAGGAGGCATTCCCCACGAAACTTCAAAAAGCCTTGCAGACCAAGGACATAGCGATCGACATGACCAATGCCGGGGTGTCCGGCGACACCGCCTCCGGCGGCCGCGACCGGCTCGACTGGTCGGTGCCTGAGGGAACCGAGGGCGTGATCATCGAGCTCGGCGCCAACGACGCGCTGCGCGGCATCGATCCCGGCCTGACGCGCACCGCGCTGACCGACATCGTCCAGCGGCTGAAGGCCCGCAGGATTTCAGTCATGCTATGCGGCATGCTGGCGCCGCCGAACTACGGCGCCGATTATGCCGCGCGCTTCAATTCGATTTATCCGGATCTGGCGAAACAATTCGACGTGCCGCTCTATCCGTTCTTTCTCGACGGCGTTGCGGCCGACGCCAAGCTCAACCAGGCCGACGGCATCCATCCGACCGCGGCCGGCGTCGACATCATCGTCGGCAACATGCTGCCCACGGTGGAGGCATTCTTGCGCAACATAAGCGAGCAACGCCGTTGAAAAGCAGGCAACGCTAACCCTAATTCCCAGGGTTTTCCCGGGGCGGTCCGCGCGATGCTTCGCAGAGTCACACAACTGCGATAGGAATCAGGGTACCGGTGATTCGTCGCCGGCTCTAATTTGGATAAGGTCCTGCTTCAAGGGGGCCGTACCCAAGCATCGGGAGTGCGAAACGATGCCGCGTTTGTTCACTGGTCTGGAAATTCCGGCCGAGATCGGCCAGACGCTTTCCAACTTGAGGGGCGGCCTTCCCGGCGCCCGCTGGATCGATCCCGAAAATTATCACGTCACCTTGCGCTTCATCGGCGATATCGACGGCGTCTCCGCCAACGAGATCGCCTCGATGCTGTTTCGCGTCGACCGCAAGCCGTTCGAGGTGAAGGTGCAGGGGCTGACGAGCTTCGGCGGCCGCAAGCCGCGCGCGGTGGTCGCCACCATCGCGCCGAGCAGGCCACTGATGGAATTGCAGGCCGAGCTCGAACGCATGATGCAGCGGATCGGCCTTAATCCAGAGGGACGCAAATTCATCCCGCATGTCACGCTGGCCCGGCTGCACGACGCATCCGACCGCGACGTCGCCGACTATCTGTCGCTGCGCGGCTACTTCCCGAGCAAGGCATTCATGGCCGAACGCTTCGTGCTGTTCTCGTCCCGCGCATCGACCGGCGGCGGGCCGTATGTGGTCGAGGACGCCTACGAGCTGTGTGCGTAGCGCAACTCTCGTGCCCCGGCCGCAGAGCCGGGGCCCAGCGCTTCACAACGAACGATATTTGGCGATGAACGAAATAGTGGGTCCCGGCTCTGCGCGGCAGCGCATAGCGCGTCGAAGACGCGCGTGAACGCGCTGGTGGCGCTGCAGCGCGTCCGGGACACGAATCCGCATAGCCCGTCCACCAATTCACGGCTTGCAATTTCCGTCCGTCTCTGGCGGTAAAGGGCGATGCTCTCGACCCCCAGTTCCCCATTCCGCGAGGCCTATCAGGCCCAGATCGCCGACGGTGCGATCGAGCCTGATGCCGCGCAGTCCGAAGTCGCCGAAGCCTATGCGGCGCTCGACCAGCGGCTCGCGGCTTACAAGCCGCAGCGCAAGCAGGGCCTGCTCAGCCGCCTGTTCAGCAGTGACAAGGACGAGGCGCCGCGCGGGCTCTACATCCATGGCGAGGTCGGCCGCGGCAAGACCATGCTGATGGACCTGTTCTTCCAGCAGTCTTCGGTCGAGTACAAGCGGCGCGCGCATTTCCACGAATTCATGGCCGATGTGCACGAGCGCATCTACGACTATCGCCAGAGCATCGCGCGCGGCGAGATCGCCGACGGCGACGTCATCGCGCTGACCGCGAATGCGATCTTCGAGGAGAGCTGGCTGCTCTGCTTCGACGAATTCCACGTCACCGACATCGCGGACGCGATGATCCTGGGACGCCTGTTCGCCAAATTGTTCGAGCTCGGCACCGTGGTGGTCGCAACCTCCAACGTCGCGCCCGACGATCTCTACAAAGGCGGCCTCAACCGTTCGCTGTTCCTGCCCTTCATCAAGCAGATCACCGATCACATGGACGTCGCGCGGCTCGACGCGCGCACCGACTTCCGGCTGGAGAAGCTTCAGGGCGTGCCGATGTGGCTGACGCCGGCGGACAGCGATGCGGACGCCGCGCTCGACCGCGCCTGGTCGCGCATGAGCGGCAGCGCCAAATGCAAGTCGCACGATATTTCGATCAAGGGCCGCATCCTGCACGTGCCGTGCTCGGCCCATGGCGTGGCGCGGTTCTCGTTCGCCGATCTCTGCGAGAAGCCGCTCGGCGCATCGGATTACCTCAGGCTCGCGCACGACTATCACACCATCCTGGTCGACCATATTCCAGTGATGGATTTCTCCCAGCGTAACGCCGCCAAACGCTTCATCACTCTGATCGATACGCTCTATGACAATGCCGTGAAGCTGATGGCCTCGGCCGACGCCAACCCGATCTCGCTGTACCTCGCCGACGAGGGCAACGAGGCCAACGAGTTCAAGCGGACCGCCTCGCGCCTGATCGAAATGAGCTCGGAATCCTATCTGGCGCTGGCTCACGGCCGCAAGGATTCCACCGCCAGCGGCTCCACCAAGGGCCTGGTGGAGACTTAAGTCCTATACGGCCGTCATTCCGGGGCGTCGCGAAGCGACGAGCCCGGAATCCATTCATCAGCGTGCTCTGCCGCCCGATGGATTCCGGGCTCGCGACTTTCGTCGCGCCCCGGAATGACGGGGCTGCGTGCTCGAGGCGTCGGCAAGCCCGACAATTGGGCATCCACCGACTTGAACGGGCGAGGCGAAAGGGATAACCACCCTGTCAGTTTTCCCCTCCTTACGTGTCTAAAGGACAGGTTCACATGGCGCGCGACAAGATTGCTTTGATTGGCTCCGGTCAGATCGGCGGAACGCTGGCTCACCTCATCGGCCTGAAAGAACTGGGCGACGTCGTGATGTTCGACATCGCCGAGGGCGTGCCGCAGGGCAAGGCGCTCGACATTGCGCAGTCCTCGCCGGTCGACGGCTTTGACGCGCACTACACCGGCGCGAACTCCTACGAGGCGCTCGACAACGCCAAGGTCTGCATCGTCACCGCCGGCGTGCCGCGCAAGCCCGGCATGAGCCGTGACGATCTGCTCTCCATCAACCTCAAGGTCATGGAGCAGGTCGGCGCCGGCATCAAGAAGTACGCCCCCGACGCCTTCGTCATCTGCATCACCAACCCGCTCGACGCCATGGTGTGGGCGCTCCAGAAGGCCTCGGGCCTGCCGCACAAGAAGGTCGTCGGCATGGCCGGCGTGCTGGATTCGGCGCGCTTCCGCTACTTCCTGGCCGACGAGTTCAACGTGTCCGTTGAAGACGTCACCGCCTTCGTGCTCGGCGGTCATGGCGACACCATGGTGCCGCTGGTGAAGTACTCCACCGTCGCCGGCATCCCGCTGCCCGACCTCGTCAAGATGGGCTGGACCTCGCAGGCGCGCCTCGACGAGATCGTCGATCGCACCCGCAACGGCGGCGCCGAGATCGTCAACCTGCTCAAGACCGGCTCGGCCTTCTACGCCCCGGCCGCGTCCGCGATCGCGATGGCCGAGAGCTATCTGCGCGACAAGAAGCGCGTGCTGCCCAGCGCCGCCTATCTCAACGGCGAATATGGCGTGAAGGACATGTATGTCGGCGTGCCCGTCGTGATCGGCTCCAAGGGCGTCGAGCGCGTCGTCGAGATCGAGCTCGCCGGCAAGGACCGCGAGGCCTTCGACAAGTCGGTCGGCGCGGTGCAGGGCCTGGTCGACGCCTGCAAGAAGATCGCCCCCGATCTTCTCGGCCGCTAAGGCGCAAACAATCCCGCCGAAGATCGAAAAGCGGTCTTCGGCGGTTTCACTTCCGGGACCCGGCTGACCGACTTTGTCGAAGGCTTGGCGGGTTCCGGTTCGGAGATCGATGTCAAAGAATCCGGGTTGCAGTTCCTGTGGTATATGGTATGCCAGCCACAAGACTGAGGTGGGCCCATGGGGTCACCGCCCGCGGGTTCAGGGAGCGACCATATGAATATCCATGAATATCAGGCCAAAGCGCTGCTGAACGAGTTCGGCGTGCCGATCTCCAAGGGCGTTCCGGTCCTGAAGGCCGCTGACGCGGACGCTGCGGCCAAAGCGCTGCCGGGTCCGGTCTGGGTGGTGAAGAGCCAGATCCACGCCGGTGGCCGCGGCAAGGGCAAGTTCAAGGAAGCCTCCGCCGGCGACAAGGGCGGTGTCCGCATCGCCAAGTCGGCCGCCGAGGTCTCCGAATTCGCCAAGCAGATGCTCGGCGCCACGCTGGTGACCGTGCAGACCGGCCCGGCCGGCAAGCAGGTCAACCGCCTCTACATCGAGGACGGCTCCGACATCGACAAGGAATTCTATCTCTCGATCCTGGTCGACCGCGAGACCTCGCGCGTCTCCTTCGTTGTCTCGACCGAAGGCGGCGTCAACATCGAGGACGTCGCGCACAACACGCCGGAGAAGATCGTGACCTTCTCGGTCGATCCCGCGACCGGCATCATGGGCCATCACGGCCGCACCGTCGCCAACGCCCTGAAGCTCTCCGGCGATCTCGCCAAGCAGGCCGAGAAGCTCACCGCGCAGCTCTACGCGGCGTTCGTCGCCAAGGACATGTCGATGCTGGAGATCAACCCGCTGGTCGTGACCAAGCAAGGCCAGCTCCGCGTGCTCGACGCCAAGGTGTCGTTCGACGACAACGCCCTGTTCCGTCATCCTGAAGTGCTTGCGCTGCGCGACGAGACCGAAGAAGACGCCAAGGAAATCGAGGCATCCAAGCACGACCTCAACTACGTCACCCTCGACGGCAACATCGGCTGCATGGTCAACGGCGCCGGTCTCGCCATGGCGACGATGGACATCATCAAGCTCTACGGCATGGCGCCGGCGAACTTCCTCGACGTCGGCGGCAGCGCCAGCAAGGAGAAGGTCGCGGCCGCCTTCAAGATCATCACCGCCGATCCCAATGTGAAGGGCATCCTGGTCAACATCTTCGGCGGCATCATGAAGTGCGACGTGATCGCCGAAGGCGTCACGGCCGCCGTGCGCGAGGTCGGCCTCAGCGTGCCGCTGGTGGTTCGCCTCGAAGGCACCAATGTCGAGCTGGGCAAGAAGATCATCCGTGAATCCGGCCTGAACGTGGTGCCGGCCGACAATCTCGACGACGCCGCGCAGAAGATCGTGAAGGCCGTCAAGGGAGGCTAAGGCCATGACCCAAGACCATCTCGCCGCATCATCTCCGCTTGCAGAGCACGCGCGCCTCGCCGCGTTCGTCGGCGAATGGGATGGCGAAGAGGTGGTCTTCCCGTCGCGCTGGACGGCGGGCGGGCCGGCCACCTCGCACGTTGTCGCGCGCATGGATCTGAACGGGTTCTACCTGATCCAGGACGCAATCCAGATGCGCGACGGCAAGCAGGTCTTCGCCACCCACGGCATCTTCACCTTCGACCGCGACGACCGGACCTACAAATTGTTCTGGTACGACTCGCTCGGCTACACGCCGCCCTCGCCCGCCTCCGGCGGGTGGGTCGGCAAGACCCTGACGCTGGTGCGCGGCTCGCTCCGCGGCAATGCGCGCCACGTCTACGAGATCATCGACGACAATTCCTACTCGTTGAAGATCCAGTTCTCGCCGGACGCGGAAGGCTGGGCTGACGTGCTCACCGGCGTCTACCGCCGCATCCACTGACCTCTCACTCGTTAGTTTCGCGAAAGCAGACCTCATGTCCATCCTGATCGACAAGAACACCAAGGTCATCTGCCAGGGCTTCACCGGCAAGAACGGCACCTTCCACTCGGAGGCCGCGATCGCCTACGGCACCAAGATGGTCGGCGGCACCTCGCCGGGCAAAGGCGGCTCGACGCATCTGGGCCTGCCGGTGTTCGACACCGTGCGCGAGGCGCGTGAGAAGACCGGTGCGGATGCGTCGGTGATCTACGTGCCGCCGCCGGGCGCGGCCGATGCGATCTGCGAAGCCATCGACGCCGAGATCCCGCTGATCGTCTGCATCACCGAAGGCATTCCCGTCATCGACATGGTCCGCGTGAAGCGCTCGCTGGCCGGTTCCAAGTCGCGCCTGATCGGGCCGAACTGCCCGGGCGTCATGACCGCCGGCGAATGCAAGATCGGCATCATGCCGGCCAACATCTTCAAGACCGGCAGCGTCGGCATCGTCTCCCGCTCCGGCACGCTGACCTATGAAGCTGTGTTCCAGACCTCCCAGGAAGGCCTCGGCCAGACCACCGCGGTGGGCATCGGCGGCGACCCGGTCAAGGGAACCGAGTTCATCGACGTGCTGGAAATGCTGCTCGCCGACCCCAAGACCGAGTCGATCATCATGATCGGCGAGATCGGCGGTTCCGCCGAGGAGGACGCCGCCCAGTTCCTCAAGGACGAGGCCAAGCGCGGCCGCAAGAAGCCGATGGTCGGCTTCATCGCCGGTGTCACCGCCCCTCCCGGCCGCCGCATGGGCCATGCCGGCGCGATTATTTCGGGCGGCAAGGGCGACGCCGGTTCCAAGACCGACGCGATGAAATCGGCTGGGATTACAGTGTCGCCGTCTCCCGCCCGCCTCGGGCACACGCTTGCCGAAAAATTGAAAGGCTAATTCACTTCTTCGTACTTTTCCGGGCGAAGTTTCGCAGCAAATAGGGTAAATGGTGCCAATCGCGCTGGGCCTCTGCCGGGGGAGCCCAGCGCCAGCGCCGTTTGTTATGCGCGAACCGAAATCGCCAGGAACTCAAGTATGTCTCGCCAAGACGCGAACGCAGCCTTTGCCCTCTCTTCCTTTTTGCAGGGCACCAACGCCACCTACATCGACGAAATCTACGCCCGCTACGAGAAGGACCCGTCCTCGGTCGACGCCGAGTGGCAGGAGTTCTTCAAGAGCCTGAAGGACCAGCCGGACGACGTCCGCAAGAACGCCGAAGGCCCGTCCTGGGAGCGTGCCAACTGGCCGCTGACGCCGCAGGACGACCTGACCTCCGCCCTCGACGGCAACTGGGCCGAAGTCGAGAAGGCGGTCGGCGCCAAGATCGCCGCCAAGGCGCAGGCCAAGGGGGGCGACAAGGGCGCCGGCCTTTCCTCCGCCGACCTGCTTCAGGCCACGCGCGACTCCGTCCGCGCCTTGATGCTGATCCGCTCCTACCGCATGCGCGGCCACTTCCACGCCAAGCTCGATCCGCTCGGCATCGAGGCTCAGCGCAACCGCGAAGAGCTCGATCCGCGCACCTACGGCTTCAGTGAAGCCGATTTCGACCGCAAGATCTTCCTCGATCACGTGCTCGGCCTCGAATACGGCACGTTGCGCGAGATCACCGCGATCTGCGAGCGCACCTACTGCCAGACGCTCGGCGTCGAGTTCATGCATATCAGCAATGCCGCGCAGAAGGCCTGGATCCAGGAGCGCATCGAGGGTCCGGACAAGGAGATCTCGTTCACCCGCGAAGGCCGTCGCGCCATCCTGACGAAGCTGGTCGAGACCGAGGGCTTCGAGAAGTTCTGCGACACCAAGTTCACCGGCACCAAGCGTTTCGGCCTCGACGGCGGCGAATCCCTGATCCCTGCGCTCGAGCAGATCATCAAGCGCGGCGGCAATCTCGGCGTGAAGGAAATCGTGCTGGGCATGCCGCATCGCGGCCGCCTCAACGTGCTGACCCAAGTGATGGGCAAGGCGCACCGCGCGCTGTTCCACGAGTTCAAGGGCGGCTCGGCCAATCCTGATGCGGTCGAAGGCTCCGGCGACGTCAAGTACCACCTCGGCGCCTCCTCGGACCGCGAGTTCGACGGCAACCGCATCCATCTGTCGCTGACTGCCAACCCCTCGCATCTCGAGATCGTCGATCCCGTGGTGCTCGGCAAGGTCCGCGCCAAGCAGGACCAGCACGGCGATCCGCCCGACATGCGCATCTCGGTGCTGCCGCTGCTGATGCATGGCGACGCAGCGTTCGCCGGCCAGGGCGTGGTCGCGGAATGCTTCGGCCTGTCCGACCTGAAGGGCTACCGCACTGGCGGCTCCGTGCACTTCATCGTCAACAACCAGATCGGCTTCACCACCTATCCGCGCTACTCGCGCTCCTCGCCCTATCCGTCGGACGTGGCGAAGATGATCGACGCGCCGATCTTCCACGTGAACGGCGACGATCCGGAAGCCGTGGTGTTCGCGGCCAAGGTCGCGATCGAGTTCCGGCAGAAGTTCCACAAGCCGGTCGTGATCGACATGTGGTGCTATCGCCGCTACGGCCACAACGAGGGCGATGAGCCGGCGTTCACCCAGCCGGTCATGTACAAGCGGATCGCGGCCCATCCGTCGACGCTGTCGCTCTATGCCAAGCGCCTGATCTCCGAGGGCGTGGTCACCGAGGGCGAGGTCGACAAGTTGAAGGCCGACTGGCGCTCGCGGCTCGATGCCGAGTTCGAAGCCGGCACCAGCTACAAGCCGAACAAGGCCGACTGGCTCGACGGCAAGTGGGCCGGCTTCAAGATCGCCGACCAGGAAGAGGATGCGCGGCGCGGCGTCACCGGCGTCGACATCACCGCCCTGAAGGATATTGGCCGCAAGATCACCAAGGTGCCGGATGGTTTCCGCGTCCACCGCACCATCCAGCGCTTCCTCGACAACCGCGCCAAGGCGATCGACACCGGCGCGGGCATCGACTGGGCGACCGGCGAGGCGCTGGCGTTCTGCTCGTTGCTCAATGAGAACCACCATGTCCGTCTGTCCGGACAGGATTCGGAGCGCGGCACATTCTCGCAGCGCCATTCGGTCCTGATCGACCAGGAGGACGAGAGCCGCTACACGCCGTTCAACCATCTCGGTCACGAGCAGGGTCATTACGAGGTCATCAACTCGCTGCTGTCGGAAGAAGCGGTGCTCGGCTTCGAATACGGCTATTCGCTCGCCGAGCCGAACACGCTGACCCTGTGGGAAGCGCAGTTCGGCGACTTCGCCAACGGCGCGCAGGTCGTGTTCGACCAGTTCATCTCCTCGGGCGAGCGCAAATGGCTGCGCATGTCCGGCCTCGTCTGCCTCCTGCCGCACGGCTATGAGGGCCAGGGGCCGGAGCACTCCTCGGCGCGTCTGGAGCGTTATCTCCAGATGTCCGCCGAAGACAACATGCAGGTGGTCTATCCGACCACGCCGGCCAACTATTTCCACGTGCTGCGCCGGCAGCTGCATCGCGAGATCCGCAAGCCGCTGATCCTGATGACGCCGAAGTCGCTGCTGCGTCACAAGCGGGCGGTGTCGCGTCTCGAAGAGCTCGCGAAGGGAACGACCTTCCACCGCATCCTGTACGATGACGCCCAGATGCTGCCGAACGAGGCGATCAAGCTCGTCCCCGACGAGAAGGTTCGCCGCATCGTGCTCTGCTCCGGCAAGGTCTATTACGATCTCTACGAGGAGCGCGAGAAGCGCGGCATCGACGACATCTACCTGATGCGCGTCGAGCAGCTCTATCCGGTGCCGCTGAAGGCGCTGGTGGCCGAGCTGTCGCGCTTCAAGAAGGCCGAAGTGGTGTGGTGCCAGGAAGAGCCCCGCAACATGGGTGCCTGGCACTTCATCGAGCCCTATCTGGAATGGGTGCTGAACCAGGTGAACGGTGCGAGCCGGCGTCCGCGTTATGTCGGCCGCGCCGCTTCCGCCGCGACCGCCACGGGTCTGATGTCCAAGCATCAGGCTCAGCTGAAGGCGTTCCTGGACGAAGCACTGAGCTAACCGAAATTCCAATTGTCATGCCCCGCGAAGGCGGGGCATCCAGTACGCCGCGGCGTCCGTTTGATCCATGATCGTCACGGTGTACTGGATCGTCCGCCTGCGCGGACGATGACGGCCAAAAACGATTAAGGAAAAGACCATGACTGAAATTCGTGTGCCGACGCTCGGCGAATCCGTCACCGAGGCCACCATCGGCCGCTGGTTCAAGAAGGCCGGCGACCCCGTCGCCGTCGACGAGCCCTTGGTGGAGCTCGAGACCGACAAGGTCACCATCGAAGTCCCGGCGCCCTCCGCAGGCACGCTGAGCGAGATCATCGCCGCTGACGGCGCGACCGTTGCTGTCGGCGCGCTGCTCGGCCAGATCACCGAAGGCGCCGCTGGCGCGGCCAAGCCGGCCGCTGCTCCCGCCAAGCCTGCTGCCGCTCCCGCCGCCGCGGCTGCTGCTGCCGCACCGGCTCCGTCCGCGAAGGCGCCGCCGGCCGACGCGCCGCTCGCCCCCTCCGTGCGCAAGCTCTCGGCCGAGACCGGCATCGATGCTTCGACCGTTCCCGGCTCCGGCAAGGACGGCCGCGTCACCAAGGGCGACATGCTCGCCGCGATCGAGCGCGCGGCCTCCGCGCCGACCCCGGTCAACCAGCCCGCCGCCGCCGTCCAGGTCCGCGCGCTCTCGCCGGCCGATGACGCCGCCCGCGAAGAGCGCGTCAAGATGACCCGGCTGCGCCAGACCATCGCGCGTCGTCTGAAGGACGTGCAGAACACCGCGGCCATGCTGACGACCTTCAACGAGGTCGACATGACCAACGTCATGGCGCTGCGCGCGCACTACAAGGACGCGTTCGAGAAGAAGCACGGCAGCAAGCTCGGCTTCATGGGCTTCTTCACCAAGGCCGTCGTGCAGGCCCTGAAGGACATCCCGGCGGTCAACGCCGAGATCGACGGCAGCGACCTGATCTACAAGAACTACTATCACATCGGCGTCGCCGTCGGCACCGACAAGGGCCTGGTCGTGCCGGTTGTGCGCGACTGCGACCATAAGTCGATCGCCGACATCGAGAAGGGCATCGCCGATTTCGGCCGCCGTGCCCGTGACGGCCAGCTCAAGATCGACGAGATGCAGGGCGGCACCTTCACCATCACCAATGGCGGCATCTACGGCTCGCTGATGTCGACGCCGATCCTGAACGCGCCGCAGTCCGGCATCCTCGGCATGCACAAGATCCAGGAGCGGCCGATGGTCGTCGGCGGCAAGATCGAGGTCCGCCCGATGATGTATCTGGCGCTGTCCTACGATCACCGCGTCATCGACGGCAAGGAAGCCGTCACCTTCCTCGTCCGCGTCAAGGAGAGCCTGGAAGATCCGGCGCGCCTGGTGCTCGATCTCTGATCGCTGATGCTCTGCGAGCGCCGTCGCCCTCTCGCGCGACGGCGCGTGTCGAACCATGGAGGGGCGCATGACGGATAAAGTCGTTGTCATCACCGGCGGCAGCCGCGGCATCGGGCGGGCGACCGCGCTCGCGGCGGCCGCACGCGGCTTCCGTGTCGTCGTCGGCTACGCCAGCAACAAGCAGGCTGCGGACGAAGTCGTCGCGCAGATCGCGGCCAGCAACGGCAAGGCCATCGCGGTGAAATGCGATGTCGCCGAGGAAAGCGACATAATCGAACTGTTCAAGCAAGCGGACAAGTTCGGCACGCTCGGTGCCCTCGTCAACAATGGCGGCATCGTCGGCAAGAGCGGCGTGCGCGTCGACGAGATGTCGGCCGAGCGCATCCAGCGCGTGATGGCGGTCAACGTCACCGGCTCCATCCTCTGCGCGCGCGAGGCAGTGAAGCGGATGTCGACCAAGCATGGCGGCAAGGGCGGCGTCATCGTCAATCTGTCGTCGGTCGCAGCCAGGTTAGGTGCACCCAACACCTATGTCGATTACGCCGCGTCCAAGGGCGCGATCGATTCCTTCACCGTCGGCCTCGGCTATGAGGTTGCGGGCGAAGGCATCCGCGTTGCCGCGATCCGGCCCGGCCTGATCGACACCGAAATCCACGCCGCCGGCGGCGAGCCCGACCGCGCCCATCGCCTGGCCCATATGGTGCCGATGAAGCGCGTCGGCACCGCCGAGGAAATCGCCAACGCCATCGTCTGGCTGACGTCGGACGATGCCTCCTACGTCACCTCGGCCATTCTCGATGTGTCCGGCGGACGCTGACACATCTTTCCACGCTAAACTCACGGGACTTTCTCTCATGGCTACCTACGATCTCGTCGTCATCGGCACCGGACCGGGCGGTTATGTCTGCGCGGTGCGCGCCAGCCAGCTCGGCATGAAAGTCGCCGTGGTCGAAAAGAACGCCACGCTCGGCGGCACCTGCCTCAATGTCGGCTGCATGCCCTCGAAGGCGCTGCTGCATGCTTCCGAGATGTTCGAGGAAGCCGCGCATTCCTTCGCCAAGATGGGCGTGTCCGTCTCCGCGCCGAAGCTCGAGCTTCCGGCGATGATGAACTTCAAGCAGCAGGGCATCGACGGCAACGTCAAGGGCGTCGAGTTCCTGATGAAGAAGAACAAGATCGACGTGCTCAAGGGCACCGGCAAGATCCTCGGCACCGGCAAGGTCGAAGTCTCCGCCGACGGCAAGTCGCAAACGATCGAAACGAAGAGCATCGTCATCGCCACCGGCTCGGACATCGCGCGTCTCAAGGGCATCGAGATCGACGAGAAGCGCGTTGTCTCGTCCACCGGCGCGCTGTCGCTGGACAAGGTGCCCGGCAGGTTGCTGGTCATCGGCGCCGGCGTGATCGGGCTTGAGCTTGGCTCGGTGTGGCGCAGGCTCGGATCCGAAGTCATGGTGGTCGAATTCCTGGACCGCATCTTGCCCGGGATGGACGGCGAGATCGCGAAGCAGTTCCAGCGCATCCTCGAAAAGCAGGGATTTGCATTCAAGCTGGGCTCGAAGCTCACCGGCGTCGAAGCGAACAGCAAGGCATTGCTCGCGAAAATCGAACCGGCTGCCGGCGGTGCCGCCGAGACTATCGAAGCCGACGTCGTGCTCGTCTGCATCGGCCGCGTGCCCTACACCGATGGCCTCGGCCTGAAGGAGGCCGGCGTTGCGCTCGACAATCGCGGCCGCGTGCAGATCGATCCGCATTTCGCCACCAGCCTCAAGGGCGTCTACGCCATCGGCGACGTCGTCGCCGGCCCGATGCTCGCGCACAAGGCCGAGGACGAAGGCGTTGCGGTCGCGGAGATCATCGCAGGGCAAGCCGGCCACGTGAATTACGACGTTATCCCAGGCGTCGTGTATACCACGCCGGAAGTCTCCGCCGTCGGCAAGACCGAGGAGGAACTGAAGCAGGTGGGCGTGGCTTATACCGTCGGGAAGTTTCCCTTTACCGCCAATGGCCGTTCCAAGGTCAACCAGACCACCGACGGCTTTGTGAAGGTTCTCGCAGATGCGAAGACCGATCGCGTGCTCGGCGTGCACATTATCGGCCGCGAAGCCGGGGAAATGATCCATGAAGCGTGCGTTCTCATGGAGTTTGGCGGCAGTGCGGAGGATCTCGCGCGCACCTGCCACGCGCATCCGACCCGCTCGGAGGCCATCAAGGAAGCCGCGCTTGCAGTCGGCAAGCGGGCCATCCATATGTAGGCCACGCCCCGAGCCGAATCGGGCGGGACAACACATGCTGCGCCGCCTTCTTCAACCGGTCTGGGTCCTGCTGGCGATCATTTTCCTGATCGAAGCCTGGCTGTGGGACCATCTCGAGCCGATCGTCGCGCGGGTTGTCGCAGCGATCCCGCTCGCGCGTTTCAAGCAATGGCTGACGGAGCGCGTCGATGCGCTATCGCCGGCCATGACGCTGATCGTGTTCGCGGTCCCCATCATCCCGCTGTTTCCGCTCAAGCTGGTCGGCCTGTGGCTGCTTACGCATGAATACTGGACCAGCGCCGTCTTCACGATCCTGTTCGCAAAGATGCTCGGCGTCGGCGTCACCGCCTTCGTCTTCGACGTGACGCGCGACAAGCTCATGGAGATGCACTGGTTCGAGCGGCTCTACGCGTTGGTGCTGAAGCTGCGCGCCAAGGCGGCCGAGCTCGTCGACCCGGTCAAGCGGCGCATCAAGGAGATCATCAGCGGCAACGGCGAAGGCTGGTCCTCCCGCACCCTCCGCCTGATCCAGCGCTTCCGCAAGAGCGTGCACGAGGCGCGCTGAGCGTTGTTGTTGAGCCTATGCTCACGCCAATTCCCCAGTGTCGTCCCGGCGAAGGCCGGGACCCATAACCCCAGGGAGAAGTTTGGCGAAGATTCGTCGTTCGATACTCCGACCATCCGCAATCGATAAATCACGCGGTATGGGTCCCGGCCTTCGCCGGGACGACAGCGGAGCAAATGCGACCCGGCCTCAATGCAAATGCACCAGATGCGGCCACCACAGGCCGAGCGCGGTCATGAGGAGGCCGGCGAGCGTCAGGATGCCGCTGACGTAAGCCAGCGCGAACATGCCGGTGATGATGGTGGCCGAGGCCAGCACGATGCCGATCTGGAAGGCGGCGGACGCCAGCTCGAAGTGATGGTATTTCGCGGTCGCCTCGTCGCGCTCGTGCTCGGCATGCTTGGCCTTCTCGGCGAGCTGTTCGGTGCCTTCGCCGGTCTCGGGCTCGGAGCGGTAGCGCTGCGCGGTCTTGGTCCAGTCGTCGACCTGCTTCTGCACCGTCGCCTTCATGGCGTCGTCGGTGGTGCCGGCGAGCGAGAGCTTGCCCTGCTCGGCCGCGGTCAGCACCACGGTGCGGCGGATGCTCTTGGCCTGGAAGAACGCCCAGAGATTGGCGGCCTCGACGTTCTTGCTGATCGATTCGGTCTGGGCGCCCTTGCCGAGCGTCTCGGAGATCGCCAGGAACAGCGCCAGCACGGCGATCAGAAGTGCGATCTTCTTGTTCGAGCCGGACGCGTGCTCGGCGTGCTCGGCATGCTCCATGCTTTCATGTGCGCTCATAAATCCCTCCTGCCTCGGTTCCCCACGATTGACCGAACCGCGGGCGCCGCGCAAGAGGCAAGGAAGTTATGACGTCAGTGTGTCAGCGTCGCGGATGCGCGCTGGCATAGACTTCCAGCAGCCGCTCGGAATCGATGCCGGTGTAGACCTGCGTGGTCGAGAGCGAGGAATGGCCGAGCAATTCCTGGATCGCGCGCAAATCGCCGCCGCGCGACAGCAGATGCGTGGCGAAGGAATGGCGCAGCGCGTGCGGCGTCGCGCTGTCGGGCAGGCCGAGCGCGCCGCGCAGCCGCTCCATCGCGAGCTGGATGATGCGTGGGCTCAAGGGACCGCCGCGCGCGCCGACGAAGATCGGTCCTTCCGCCGGCAGCGGATACGGGCACATCGCAACATATTCCTGCACCAGCGCGAGCACGTTCTGGAGCACCGGCACCATGCGGGTCTTGTTGCCTTTGCCTGTCACGACGAGCACGTCGCCTTCGCCCGGCTTCGGCACCTCGCGGCGCTTCAGGCCGAGCGCTTCGGAGATGCGCAGGCCGGAGCCGTACAGCAGCGCCATCACCGCGGCATCGCGCGCCAGAATCCAGGTCTCGCGTTCCTCGCCGGCGCGCTCGTCGGCATCCGCAAGACGCTTTGCGGAAGCCATCGGCAGCGGTTTTGGCAGGCTCTTGGCGACCTTCGGCGCGCGGATCGCCGAGAGTGCGCCGACCTTGCCCTTGCCCTCGCGTTCGAGGAAACGGCCGAACGAGCGCAGGCCCGCCAGCGCGCGCATCAGCGAGCGGCCGGCAATATCGTCGGCCCGGCGCATCGCCATGAAGGCGCGCACGTCGGTGGCTTCCAGCGCCGCGAAGCGCTTGAGCGTGACGCGCTCGCCCCAATGGGCACACAGGAAATCCAGGCACTGCCGCAAGTCGCGGCCATAGGCCTCCAGCGTCTTCGGCGACAGCCGCCGCTCGGCGCCGAGATGCGACAGCCAGCGCGTCATCTCCTGCGCGATGTCAGGATCGGCGCTGGCGAGCTCGATGGGTGGGGCGGCCGCTTTGCTCATGCGCTCTGGACGTGGTGATTCCGCACAGTATATCGCATCACACTCGTTTATCGTTCGCTAAGGCCGCCTCACGGC
Organism: Bradyrhizobium sp. CCBAU 11386; assembly: GCF_028128955.1. Classification (NCBI taxonomy): domain Bacteria; kingdom Pseudomonadati; phylum Pseudomonadota; class Alphaproteobacteria; order Hyphomicrobiales; family Nitrobacteraceae; genus Bradyrhizobium; species Bradyrhizobium sp. CCBAU 11386. Next base: position 63,037 of record NZ_LBKA01000245.1, on the reverse strand, counting down.
GCTAGCCTTGAGGCCCCCGGGTTCCGATTCTCAGTTCATGGACCACACGTCCCGCAGCAGCACCGCCTCCGCCAACGCGACCCGCATGGTCGACGTGCTGGTGCCGGTCGCGCTGGAACAGACCTATTCCTACAAGGTGCCGCGCGGGATGGAGCTGAAGGCGGGCGATCTCGTCGGCGTGCCGCTGGGGCCCCGCGAGGTGCTCGCCGTGGTCTGGGCCGAGAACGCCAATCCCGATCCGCGCCTGCACAACCGCCTCAAGGAGGTCAACGAGAAGCTCGACCTCCCGCCACTGAAGCCCGAGCTGCGTTCCGTCGTCGACTGGGTCGCCAATTACACGCTGAGCCCGCGCGGCATGGTGCTGCGCATGTGCCTGCGGATGGGCGACAATCTCGGCCCCGAGCGGGTGCGCCCCGGCGTGCGCCTGGTCGGCGATCCCCCCAAGCGGCTGACGCCGGCGCGGCAACGCGTGATCGAGGTGCTGTCGGACCGGCTGCTGCACGGCAAGTCCGAGGCGGCCAAGGGGGCGGGCGTCTCGGCCGGCGTGATCGACGGCCTCGTGGACGAAGGCACGCTCACGGTCGAGCCGATGCCGCCGCCACCGCCGCCACCGGCCCCCGATCCGGATTTCGGCCGGCCGGACTTCACACCGCTCCAGCGCACCGCCGTCGATACGATGCGCGCGCTCGCGGCCAACGGCACGTTCCACGTCGCGCTGCTCGACGGTGTCACCGGCTCGGGCAAGACCGAGGTCTATTTCGAGGCTATCGCGGAGGCGATCCGCCGCGGCAGGCAGTCGCTGATCCTGATGCCGGAGATCGCGCTCACCGGCCAGTTCCTCGACCGCTTCGCGCAGCGTTTTGGCGTGCGGCCGATCGAATGGCACTCCGAGCTCACCCCGCGCACCCGCGCGCGCAACTGGGCGGCGATCTCCGAATGCAGCGCGCCGGTCGTGGTCGGCGCGCGCTCGGCGCTGTTTCTGCCCTACGCCAATCTCGGCCTCATCGTCGTCGATGAAGAGCACGACCAGGCCTACAAGCAGGACGAGGGCGTGCATTACCACGCCCGCGACATGGCGGTGGTGCGCGCGCATATCGCCAAGATTCCGATCGTGCTGGCGTCTGCGACGCCGTCGGTCGAATCCGAGGTCAATGCGCGCAAGAACCGCTATCAGCGCATCGCGCTGCCCTCGCGCTTCGGCGGCCAGCACATGCCGCATATCGAGGCGATCGACATGCGGCGCGAGCCGCCCGCGCGCGGCCGCTTCATCTCGCCGCGCCTGGCAGGCGAGATCAGAACCGCGATCGAGCGGCGCGAGCAGGCGCTCTTGTTCCTCAATCGCCGCGGCTATGCGCCGCTGACCTTGTGCCGGGCCTGCGGCCATCGCTTCGCCTGCACCATCTGCGATGCCTGGCTGGTCGATCACCGCTTCCGCCAGCGCCTGGTCTGTCACCATTGCGGCTTCTCGATGCCGCGCCCGCATATCTGTCCGAACTGTTCGGCAGAGGAATCGCTTGTCGCGGTCGGCCCCGGCGTCGAGCGCCTGCAGGAAGAAGCGGCGGCGCTGTTCCCGGAGGCGCGCACCATGGTGCTGTCGAGCGATCTCATCACCTCGATCGAGACCATGCGCTCCGAGCTTGCCGAGATCGCGGAGGGCCGCGTCGACATCATCATCGGCACGCAGCTCGTCGCCAAGGGCCATAACTTCCCGCGGCTCAACCTGGTCGGCGTCGTGGATGCGGATCTGGGCCTGTCCAATGGCGATCCGCGCGCGGCGGAACGCACCTGGCAATTGCTCAACCAGGTGATCGGCCGCGCCGGCCGCGAGCAGGGCCGCGGCGTCGGCTATCTCCAGACCCACCAGCCCGATCATCCCGTAATGAAGGCGCTGATCGCCTGCGACCGCGAAGCCTTCTACGACAGCGAGATCGATCTGCGCGAGCGCACGCTGTATCCGCCGTTCGGCCGGCTCGCCAGCCTGATCATCTCGGCCGGCGACCGCCCGAGCGCGGAAGGCTTTGGCCGCCGTCTCGTCGCGCTCGCGCCGCGCGACGAGCGCGTGGTGGTGCTGGGCCCGGCGGAAGCGCCGCTCGCCGTGATCAAGGGCCGCTACCGCTTCCGCATCCTGGTGAAATCGGCGCGCGGTTTCGATCTGTCGGACTATCTGCGCAACTGGCTCGCCGTTTGCCCGAAGCCGAAGGGCAATCTGAAGTTAGAGGTGGACGTCGATCCGCAGAGCTTTTTGTAAGGGCTGCGCACACTCTCTCCCCGTCATTGCGAGGAGCCCTTGCGACGAAGCAATCCAGAGTCTTTCCGCGGAAAGATTCTGGATTGCTTCGCTGCGCTCGCAATGACGGTAGGGAGCGGTGTGTTCGTCGCTCTCTCCTCTGGTGCCCCGGACGCAGCGCAGCGTCTCTTCGACGGTGCGCTGCAGAGCCGGGGTCCATGTCGCAAAGGAGAGCTCGCAGCTTCTGGGTCCGGCTCCGCGCCGCAACGCCAACCGGCGTTGCAGCTTGTCCGGGACACGAGCGGGATGACGGCCAACAAAAAAGCCCGCCGTCCCCCAAGACAGCGGGCTTGTTTCACGCGTGATGCGCTCTTAGGAGACGACTTCCGCGGTGACGCGGCCGACGCCGGCGCCGGTGAGGCCGATGGCGCGGGCAGCACCCGTGGAGAGGTCAAGCACACGGCCGCGAATGAAGGGGCCACGGTCATTGATGGTGACGATGACGCTCGAACCGCCATGGGTGACGCGCAGCTTGGTGCCGAACGGCAGCGAACGGTGCGCCGCGGTCATGGCGTTCTGGTTGAAGCGCTGGCCCGAGGCGGTCCGGCTGCCGGACTCGTTGCCGTAATAGGAGGCCATGCCGGAGAAGCTGTGCCCGGTGCCCGAGGACGGCGTCATCGACGCGTTGGCGTTGCGCCAGTCGGAGTTCGCGTTGGCATCGTTCTGGATGTGGTGGCGGTGATGGTGCCGATGATGCCGGGATTTGGCGGAAGCTTCGGTGGCGGTTCCACCGATGAGGAGGGTTGCGGCAATGAAAGCGATCGCCGTGCGCGGCCGGGTCACAGTGCCCAGCGTCTTGGAAGACAGCATTTAGTGGTCCCTAAGCTAGTATTGCCACATATGTGGCCAGTGGAGCCCCCATCAGTTTGTGAGCGGATTGGCGTTTCCTTTCGCAATGCGGCATGAATTGGGCAGTAAATCTGTTCTATGTCGTCATGAAATATCTTGTGACCTGCCGGTATATTCATCCGACATTCCGTAATCTTGCACTTTAACGATTCATTAACTGGTCTATTACTTTCGAATACTGTAGAGCAAAGTCATCGCTCCCAGCGTTTAGAATTGAGTAAGTATTCGGCGCGTGGCACGACCGCGGCGGGATTCACGCCTCAGCGATCCGTGTTCATGGCCGCTATGCGCTGGGGGCAGGAACCAAGGACGCCGCACCGCTGCAAGGCACGCGGCAATTCCGTGGCGTGGCAGGTCATCGTGCAAGTCGACGACGCTCGTCATCTGAAGCGCCGCGGACTGCGACGAACTGGCGACAGAACCTCATGCCTTTAATTTGGCGTCATGTTGCACGTGCGCGCCTGCTATGTTAGCAAAGCCGCGATTTTAACGAGCCCGGCACTTCCCGTGCTGGTCGAAAATCGAAGTCCCGCTTGAATTCCAAGGGCTTGGATCGCTAGGCGCCGCTTCGTGGCGACGGTTTTTCCCTTGCGAATTTGACAGCTAAAAGAGCGCGTCTGTGGCTGCAGAAGATACGTCCGTTTCCGGTGTGTCCGGCCGTTATGCAACGGCCTTGTTTGAACTGGCCCGCGACCAGAACGTGGTCGACGAGGTCAAGGCCGACCTCGACAGGTTCGAGGCCTTGCTGGGCGAGAGTGCCGATCTGAAGCGCCTCGTCCGCAGCCCGGTGTTCGCGGCCGATGCCCAGTCCAGGGCCCTCTCGGCCGTGCTGGACAAGGTCGGCATCGTCGGCATCCCCGCCAATTTCCTGAAAGTGCTGACCGCCAACCGCCGCCTGTTCGTGGTGGCTGACGTCATCCGCGCCTACCGCGCCCTGGTCGCCAGGTTCAAGGGCGAGGCGACCGCTGATGTCACCGTGGCGGAGGCGCTCTCGGACAAGAATCTCGACGCTCTCAAGGTTGCCCTGAAGTCGGTGACCGGCAAGGACGTCGCGCTGAACGTGAAAGTCGATCCCTCGATCATCGGTGGCCTCGTCGTCAAGCTGGGCAGCCGCATGGTGGATGGTTCGCTTCGCACCAAACTCAATTCGATCAAGCACGCGATGAAAGAGGCAGGCTGATGGACATCCGCGCCGCGGAAATTTCCGCGATCCTCAAGGACCAGATCAAGAATTTCGGCCAGGAAGCTGAAGTCTCCGAAGTCGGACAGGTGCTGTCCGTCGGCGACGGTATCGCCCGCGTCTACGGTCTGGACAACGTCCAGGCCGGTGAGATGGTCGAGTTCGAGAACGGCACCCGCGGCATGGCGCTGAACCTCGAAACCGACAACGTCGGTATCGTTATTTTCGGTGCCGACCGCGAGATCAAGGAAGGCCAGACCGTCAAGCGCACCCGCGCCATCGTGGACGCGCCGGTCGGCAAGGGCCTGCTCGGCCGCGTCGTCGACGCGCTCGGCAACCCGATCGACGGCAAGGGTCCGATCCAGGCCGACAAGCGCATGCGCGTGGACGTCAAGGCGCCCGGCATCATTCCGCGCAAGTCGGTGAACGAGCCGATGGCGACCGGCCTCAAGGCGATCGACGCCCTGATCCCGATCGGCCGCGGCCAGCGCGAGCTGATCATCGGCGACCGCCAGACCGGCAAAACCGCGATCGCGCTCGACACCATCCTGAACCAGAAGCCGCTCAACGCGCAGGCCGACGAGAACATCAAGCTGTACTGCGTCTACGTCGCGATCGGCCAGAAGCGTTCGACCGTCGCCCAGTTCGTGAAGGTGCTCGAAGAGCAGGGCGCACTGGAGTACTCGATCATCGTCGCCGCCACTGCCTCCGATCCGGCGCCGATGCAGTACATCGCCCCCTTCACCGGCTGCACCATGGGCGAGTACTTCCGCGACAACGGCATGCACGCCGTCATCATCTATGACGATCTGTCCAAGCAGGCCGTCGCCTACCGCCAGATGTCGCTCTTGCTGCGCCGTCCGCCGGGCCGCGAAGCCTATCCGGGCGACGTATTCTACCTGCACTCCCGCCTGCTCGAGCGCGCGGCGAAGCTCAACAAGGACCAGGGTTCGGGCTCGCTCACCGCGCTGCCGGTCATCGAAACCCAGGCCAACGACGTGTCGGCCTACATTCCGACCAACGTCATCTCGATCACCGACGGCCAGATCTTCCTGGAAACCGACCTGTTCTTCCAGGGCATCCGCCCCGCGGTGAACGTCGGTCTGTCGGTGTCGCGCGTCGGCTCGTCGGCGCAGACCAAGGCCACCAAGAAGGTCGCCGGCAAGATCAAGGGTGAGCTCGCGCAGTACCGCGAAATGGCGGCGTTCGCGCAGTTCGGCTCCGACCTCGACGCCTCGACCCAGCGCCTGCTCAACCGCGGCTCGCGCCTCACCGAGCTCCTGAAGCAGCCGCAGTTCTCGCCGCTGAAGATGGAAGAGCAGGTCTGCGTGATCTGGGCCGGCACCAACGGCTATCTCGATCCGCTCCCGCTCAACAAGGTGCGCGCGTTCGAGGACGGTCTCTTGTCGCTGCTGCGCGGCAAGAACGTCGAGATCCTCAATTCGATCCGCGACAGCCGCGACCTCTCCGACGACACCGCTGCCAAGCTGAAGTCGGTGGTCGAAGGTTTTGCGAAGAGCTTCGCGTAATAACGAGCCGTCATGGCCGGGCTTTTGTCCCGGCCATCCATGCCTTGCCGCGTGGAAAGACGAAGACGTGGATGCCCGGGACAGGCCCGGGCATGACGACAGAGACAGGCTAGCGGTTTGGCCGCAAGGGCTCGAACCGTCGGGGACGAAGAATGGCGTCACTTAAAGACATGCGCGTCCGCATCGCCTCCACCAAGGCGACGCAAAAGATCACCAAGGCCATGCAGATGGTCGCGGCCTCGAAGCTGCGCCGTGCGCAGACCGCTGCGGAAGCTGCACGTCCCTATGCCGACAAGATGAGCGCGGTGATCTCCAACATCGCCAGCGCCGCGGCGGGCTCGCCCGGCGCGCCGACGCTCCTGGCCGGCACCGGCAGGGACCAGGTTCACCTGCTTCTGGTCTGCACCGGCGAGCGCGGCCTCTCCGGTGCATTCAACTCCTCGATCGTGCGTCTCGCCCGCGAGCGCGCGCTGGCGCTGATGAACGAGGGCAAGGAAGTCAAATTCTTCTGCGTCGGACGCAAGGGTTACGAGCAGCTCCGCCGCCAGTTCGACAAGCAGATCGTCGAGCATCTCGACCTGCGCAGCGTTCGCCAGCTCGGCTTCGTCAATGCCGAGGACATCGCCAAGAAGGTTCTGGCCCGCTTCGATGCCGGTGAATTCGACGTCTGCACGCTGTTCTATTCGCGCTTCCGCTCGGTGATCGCCCAGATCCCGACCGCCCAGCAGATCATCCCGCTGGTTGTCGAGGAGAGCGCTGCCGCCAGCACGACGTCCTACGAATACGAGCCGGAAGAGGACGAGATCCTCACGCGCCTGCTGCCGCGCAACCTCGCGGTCCAGATTTTCCGCGCGCTGCTCGAGAACAACGCCTCGTTCTACGGCGCGCAGATGAGCGCGATGGACAACGCGACGCGCAACGCCGGTGAGATGATCCGCAAGCAGACGCTGGTCTACAACCGCACGCGTCAGGCCCAGATCACCAAGGAACTGATCGAAATCATTTCGGGCGCCGAGGCCGTCTGACCAAGACGCTTCAGTACCCGTCAAACGCAACATCCCGGTCAAGCTGACCGTGGTCTAGAAGTTCGGATCGAAGGAGATAGAGTCCATGGCTACAGCAGCCACCCAGATCGGTCGCGTCACCCAGGTCATGGGCGCCGTCGTCGACGTGCAGTTCGAAGGCCACCTGCCGGCCATTCTCAACTCGCTGGAGACCAAGAACGGCAACAACCGCCTGGTGCTGGAAGTTGCGCAGCACCTCGGCGAGTCGACCGTCCGCACCATCGCGATGGACGCCACCGAAGGTCTGGTGCGCGGCCAGGAAGTGACTGACACCGGTCAACCGATCTCCGTTCCCGTGGGTGACGGCACGCTGGGCCGTATCATGAACGTCATCGGCGAGCCGATCGACGAAGCCGGTCCGATCAAGTCCGAGGGCCTGCGCGCCATCCACCAGGAAGCGCCGACCTACACCGACCAGTCCACCGAAGCCGAAATTCTCGTCACCGGCATCAAGGTCGTCGATCTTCTTGCTCCGTATGCGAAGGGCGGCAAGATCGGCCTGTTCGGCGGCGCCGGCGTCGGCAAGACCGTGCTGATTCAGGAGCTGATCAACAACGTCGCGAAGGCGCACGGCGGTTACTCCGTGTTCGCCGGCGTCGGCGAGCGTACCCGCGAGGGCAACGACCTCTATCACGAGTTCATCGAGTCCAAGGTCAATGCCGATCCGCACAATCCGGATCCGAGCGTGAAGTCGAAGTGCGCTCTCGTGTTCGGCCAGATGAACGAGCCGCCGGGCGCTCGCGCCCGCGTCGGCCTGACCGGTCTGACCGTCGCCGAGCACTTCCGCGACCAGGGCCAGGACGTGCTGTTCTTCGTCGACAACATCTTCCGCTTCACCCAGGCCGGCTCGGAAGTGTCGGCGCTGCTCGGCCGTATTCCTTCGGCGGTGGGTTATCAGCCGACGCTCGCCACCGACATGGGCGCGCTCCAGGAGCGCATCACCACCACGCAGAAGGGCTCGATCACCTCGGTGCAGGCCATTTACGTGCCGGCCGACGACTTGACCGACCCGGCGCCCGCGACCTCGTTCGCGCACTTGGACGCCACCACGGTGTTGAACCGTGCGATCTCGGAAAAGGGCATCTATCCCGCGGTGGACCCGCTCGACTCGACCTCGCGCATGCTCTCGCCGCTCGTCGTCGGTGAGGAGCATTATCAGACCGCGCGCCAGGTCCAGCAGGTGCTCCAGCGCTACAAGTCGCTCCAGGACATCATCGCCATTCTCGGCATGGACGAGCTCTCGGAAGAGGACAAGCTGACGGTGGCCCGCGCCCGCAAGATCGAGCGCTTCCTGTCGCAGCCGTTCCACGTCGCCGAAGTCTTCACGGGCTCGCCGGGCAAGTTCGTCGACCTCGCGGACACCATCAAGGGCTTCCGCGGCCTGTGCGAAGGTAAGTATGACCACCTGCCGGAAGCCGCCTTCTACATGGTCGGCACCATCGAAGAGGCGGTCGAGAAGGGCAAGAAGCTGGCCGAGGCTGCCTAAGGGGCGAATGGCGAATAGGGAGTAGCGAATAGACCCGCTGCTCCCCGTTGGTTCGCCACTCGTCATTCGCTATTCGCTATTCGCAGGTACACCATGGCCACCTTCCACTTCGATCTCGTCTCTCCGGAAAAGCTCGCATTCTCGGGTGAGGTCGACCAGGTCGACATCCCCGGCGTCGAGGGTGACTTCGGCGTGCTGGCGGGACATGCGCCGGTCGTGGCTGCGATCCGGCCGGGCATCCTCACCGTCACCACCGGCGGCAAGCACGAGAAGATCATCGTGCTTGGCGGTCTTGCCGAAGTCTCGGAGAAGGGCCTGACCGTGCTCGCCGACGTCGCGACCTCGCTGGCCGAGCTCGACCGTGCCCAGTTCGCCGAGACCATCGCGGAGATGGAAGAGGGGCTGAAGGAGCACGAAGGCGACGAGCTCGATCAGGCCATCGAGCGGCTCGACCACTTCAAGAGCATCCAGCAGCAGCTCAGCTCGACGGCTATGCATTAAGCCCCGGGGCATCGCTTCGGGGCTCGAACGCAAAATTCCTGCAAGAAATTCCTGAATAAGTTCAGCGCTCGTCGCGGAAGTGGCGGGCGCTGAAACTTTGTTGCACCGCGCCGCCGATAGCGGCATTCTTCGCCCGCGAATTTTGTTCCGGGGGCGGGTCACAGATGAAACGCAAGATCGCAGCGATTTTCGCAGCCGATATTGCCGGGTATTCGAGGCTGGTCGCGGAGGACGAGGAGGAGACGCTGCGGCGCCTGGCCTCCTACCGCGAAGTCATCGACGATTTCATCGCAAAGGCGAACGGCCGCATCTTCAACACTGCCGGCGATGCCGTGCTCGCGGAATTTCCGAGCGCGGTGGACGCGGTGCGCTGCGCGATCGACATTCAGGAGTCCCTGCGGACCCGCAACATGGCCTATCCGCCGAGCCGGCAGATGTCGTTCCGCATCGGCATCACCATCGGCGACGTGGTCGAGCGCAACGGCGATCTGCTCGGCGACGGCGTCAACATCGCCGCGCGGCTGGAAGGCCTCGCCGAGGTCGGCGGCATCTGCGTCTCCCGTGCCGTGCACGAGCAGGTCGCCAACAAGCTGTCGGTGCAGTTCGCCGATATCGGCGCGCAGGAGGTGAAGAACATCCCGACGCCGGTGCATGCCTACATGGTGGCGATGCGGCGCGAGGACGGCACCTATTCGAAGCCGCAGCTGAAGAAGGCGGCCTCCAAGGTGGCGGCGGCACCCGTGTGGATGTGGCCGCTGGTGGTCGCAGTCGTCTCGGTCGTTGCCATCGGCGTCACCGGCTTCCTCTACAACACCAAGCTCAAGCAGACGGCGACCGCCGCAGTGACGCCGGCCGCGACACCAAGTGCCGCGCCGAGCCCGACGCCGACCCAGCTCGCAAAGGCGCCGGTGACACCGATGGCGCCGCCGAATGCCGGTGCGGCGATGGCTCCGATGCCTGCACCGTCGCCATCCGCCTCGCCGATCTCAGGCAAGTTTGCTGCCGACAGCGTGCCCTTCATCAACGAGCGCGTCCGCAACTATCTGGCTGGCGACTATTCCGCCGCCGGCGACTACAAGGCCTTCGCGCTCAACATCGGCGGCTTCACCGGCTCGGCGTTGAACCAGCCAAACGAGGAGGCCGCGCGCAACGCCGCGCTCGACCAGTGCCAGAAGCGCGCCGATGCCGCGCAATCGCCGCGGCGCTGCGAGCTCTATGCGGTCGGCAACACCATCGTCTATGCGCACGGCAAGCCGCCGATGCCGCCGCAGCCCTGGGTGCGGCACGATGCCATGACCGAGCGGGCCTTCGCGTCGAAGGACTTCCCGATGGTGCGCGATCCCCAGAAAGTCCGGCTCGAGAACATGTTCGTGCCGGCGGCGAAATCCCGGTCGGTCGCGCTCGGCCCGGGCGGACAATATTTCATGGTGCTGGGCGCCTCGTCCGCCGACGACGCGGCGCGGCGCTCCCTGGAATCGTGCGGCGCCATCGCCGGCGTGGCCTGCCTGGTCGTCGCGATCGACGACAATTTCGTCGTGCCGATCCCGACCCTGTTCAGGACCACCGGCTTCTTCAATGCCGCTTCCAACGCTTCGATCGTGGCGGACGCGCGTAGCGAGGTCGTGCGCAAGCTTTCCGACGCCATGGGCTGGAATGCCGTCGCCGTCGGCACCGCAGGCCGCCCCGGCCTCGGCCTGAAGGCCGCCGACGAGCAGACCGCCGTCAATTCCGCGCTGGCCGATTGCGCCAGGCGCGACAGCGACTGCCACGTGATCGCGATTGGCCCGTTTACGGTCGGGCCGACGAATTAGCGGCGGGCGCTGAGCGCCAAATGCCAATCTATCACCGTCATCCTGAGGTGCTTGCTTTGCGGCGCGAATGCGCCGCAGAGCAAGCCTCGAAGGACGACGGCCCTGCTGCATCGTGGCCGTTCATCCTTCGAGGCTCCGCTTGCGACGCGTTCGCCTCGCAAGCGGAGCACCTCAGGATGACGGAGTGCATATGCGATAGAATTGCCCGCAAGGGGGAGGGAGCCGCGGCCGCCTCACGTCCAAATTTCCCGCCGAATTGTCCAACGAATTCAATCCCATTCAACTGTGCATGGGGTTGTTTTCGCCATTTTAGTTGGCGAAGGGCGCGAACTGCTTCGCCACGGCCTGGTAGACCTCGCGGCGGAATGGCACCACGAGATCGGCGACGCGATCGAGACGTTCCCAGCGCCACGCGTCGAATTCGGCGGGCTGTCCGTTCTGCGGCGTCAGCGGATCGATCTCGTCATCCTTGCCGGTGAAGCGCAGCGCGAACCACTTCTGGCGCTGGCCGCGGAATTTCGCCAGCCGATGGGTCTGCGGTCCGTCATAGGGCGGGAATTCGTAGGTGAACCAGTCGGTTTCGCCGAGATAGCTCGCGCTGACGACGTTGGTCTCCTCCCAGAGCTCGCGCATCGCCGCATCGCGCAGGTCCTCGCCCTCGTCGACGCCGCCCTGCGGCATCTGCCAGTCGAGGCCCGGCAGGATGATCTCGGGGCCGTCGCCCTTGAAGCGGTGGCCGATCAGCACGCGGCCATCGGCATTGAACAGCGCGATCCCGACATTGGGACGGTAGGGTTTGTTGTCGTTCGACATGCGGTCACTTCTCTGATCGTCATTCCAGGATGGTCCGAAAGACCAGCCCCGGAATTCCGAGATCCCGGGTTCGTGCTTCGCACGCCCCGGAGTGACGGTGCAAACTATTCCTCCGCCAGCGCGGAAAACTCCTTCACCACGCGCTCATAGACCGGGCGTTTGAACGGGATGATCAACCCGGTCAGATTCTTCATCGGCTCCCAGCGCCAGCTGACGAATTCGGCCTTGTGGCCGCCACCGCCGGGGTTCTCGACATTGATCTCGCTGTCCTTGCCGGTGAAGCGCACCGCGTACCATTTCTGGCGCTGGCCGCGGTAACGGCCCTTCCAGGCGCGCCCCGCGACCGTGCGCGGGATGTCGTAGATCAGCCAGTCCGGAACCTCGCCGAGCCGCTCGACCGAGCGCACGCTGGTCTCCTCATAGAGCTCGCGCTTGGCGGCCTGCCAGGTGTCCTCGCCGGGATCGACGCCGCCCTGCGGCATCTGCCAGACATGGGCGTCATCGACATGTTCGATGCCGCCGGCGCGGCGGCCGATGAACACCAGCCCCTTCGTGTTGATCAGCATCACTCCGACGCAGGTCCGGTAGGGCAAATCCTCGTAACGCGCCATTCCGCCAGACCTCTTGCGTGCTCTCGGTAGGGCTTGACCGGCCCCGCCTGGAGCTGTGCCGTACCAATTCGTTGATTTAGCTGGATTTTGATTTCAGCATCGCGGTTGTCAATGGCACCAAAAGGATGCCCCGGTCGCCCAATGTCCTGGTCCAGGCGCCGATGCGCTCGATCGAGACGGGGAGGGCGGAGGCGGTGCCGATGGCCGCGCCGCGCTCGCGCGCCGCCGATTCGAGCTTGTTCAGCGCACGGTCGATCTCGGTCGGGGTCGGCACCACGTCGATCGCGATGTCGCCCTTGCCGAACGGCATCGCCTGGCTCGCTGCCGCCTGGGGCGCGATGCTGCGGGGCGAGGAACCGTCGTCGAAGAAGCCGAGGCCGCGCTTGGCCGCCTCGCGAATGATCGGCTGCATCGCCGCGTCCGTCGCCACGAAGCGGGCGCCCATGAAATTGGTGATGCCGGCATAGCCCTGCATCCGGCTCAGGTGCCAGTACAGGCGGTCCATGTTCTGGTCGGCGCTGAGCGAGGTCAGCAGCGTCTGCGGGCCTGGATCGTTGTCCGGGAAGTCGTACGGCTCCATCGGAATCTGGAGGAAGATTTCGTGGCGCTGGGTGCGGGCCCGCTCGGCGAGCTTGCCGGGATCGGAACCATAGGGCGTGAAGGCCAGCGTCACCGCGGCCGGCAGCTTCATGATCGCGTCGGTGGTCTTGGCGGCGCCGACGCCGAGCCCGCCGATCACGATCGCGACCACCGGCATCTTGGCGGCCTTGGCGCGGTCGGCATCGGCCGCGTAGACGTTGAACGGCTTCAATCCCGCGGTGGCCACCGGGATCATGCCGTAGCGCGATTTCTCCAGCAGCTTGGGGTCGATCCCCGCCATGACGGGTGGCGGTGCGGAGGCCGCCGCGTCGCCCTTGTCGGTGGCCTCGCCGGCGCCGATCACCACGTCGTGGCGCGCACCGGTGGAGCCGTCGATCATGGTGACGGTCTTCTGGTCGCCGGGGGCGGCCTGCTTCGGCGCCTCCCTGGTCTCTTGCTTGCTTTCCTGGCCGTGGCCGGAGGGGGCCGGCTTCTCGTCCGTGGCTTTCGGCTCGCCGATCGCGATCCGGGTCATCGGCTCGCCGCCGAGCGGATCCTTGTTGAAGATGGCGAAGCCGGCAAAGGTGACGAGGAACAGGCCGAGCAGCACGGCGAGCGCCTTCAGGGCCGTGAACGGCAGCCGCAGCCGGCGTTTCCGGCGCGGCTTGTCCTGTCCGAGCGGGGCGCTCAGATCATCGGCCGTTTCAGTCATGCGCGATCCCGAATCACTGCTGCCGACGATACCACGCCGAGGTCAAGCGGCGGCAGGCCGGGATAGGCCGGGGATGCCAGGAGTTCCAAGCAAAAAGGGCGGCTCCAGGAGCCGCCCTTTGCGTTGGATCGCGCGGTACGCCGACTTAGTTCGCTGCCTTAGTTCGCCGACTTAGTTCGCGGCCTTGGGCTTGTCGGTCGCGGCCTTGTCGGCACCCGGCGTGGGCGCCGCGGAGGCGCTGTTCTTGATGCCGTGGAGCAGGTCGTCGGCGAGCTTGAGCGCCTTGTCGTCCTTGGCGTCCGGCGGGACATAGGACTGCGAGCCGGTCTTCTCGTCGCCGTCGTTCTTGAGATGGCCGCGCAGCGAAGCCTCGCCCTTGGTGTCGGTGCGCGACTTCAGCTCGTCCGGCACGTCCTGGAGCACTTCGATGTCGGGCACGATGCCCTTGGCCTGGATCGACTTGCCCGACGGCGTGTAGTAGCGCGCCGTGGTCAGCCGCAGCGCGCCGTTGCCCGAGCCGAGCGGGATGATGGTCTGCACCGAGCCCTTGCCGAACGAGCGCGTGCCGACGATGGTCGCGCGCTTGTGGTCCTGGAGCGCGCCGGCGACGATTTCGGACGCCGAAGCGGAGCCGCCATTGACCAGCACGATGACCGGCTTGCCCTTGGTGAGGTCGCCCGCATGCGCGGTGCGACGCTGGGTCTCCTCGGCATTGCGGCCGCGGGTCGACACGATCTCGCCCTTCTCCAGGAACGAGTCGGAGACGGTGACCGCTTCCTCGAGCAGGCCGCCCGGATTGTTGCGGAGGTCGATGATGTAGCCCTTCAGCTTGTCGCCGATCTGATTCGAGAGGTTGGCGACCTCGCGCTTCAGGCCTTCGGTGGTCTGCTCGTTGAAGGTGGTGATGCGGATATAGCCGATGTCGTCGGCCTCGATGCGGGCGCGCACCGAGCGGACGCGGATATTGTCGCGCACCAAGGTGACGTCGAGCGGATTGTCCTGACCCTTGCGGATGATCTTGAGCTTGATCTTGGTGTTGACCGGACCGCGCATCTTCTCGACCGCCTGGTTCAGGGTCAGGCCCTGCACCGCTTCGTCGTCGAGATTGGTGATGATGTCGTTGGCCATGATGCCGGCGCGCGAGGCCGGCGTGTCGTCGATCGGCGAGACAACCTTGATCAGGCCGTCTTCCATCGTGACCTCGATGCCGAGGCCGCCGAACTCACCGCGGGTCTGCACCTGCATGTCGCGGAAGCTCTTGGCGTCCATGTAGCTCGAATGCGGATCGAGGCCGGTGAGCATGCCGCTGATGGCGGATTCGATCAGCTTGGTGTCGTCGGGCTTCTCGACATAGTCGGAGCGCACGCGCTCGAAGACGTCGCCGAACAGATTGAGCTGGCGATAGGTGTCCGCGGTGGCGGCTCGCGCGCTGGAGCCCATGAAGACCGCGCGCGGCTGGGTCACGAACAGCGTCAGTGCCGCACCGGTGGCCGCGCTGAGGAGGATAACTGAAGTCTTGCGCATCATCCGCGAACCTTCTCGCCTTCATTTGCGGCCCACCATGGGCCTGGATCGATTGGAGTGCCGTCTTTGCGGAACTCGACATACAGCACAGGTTGACTCGCGTTCGTGGCGAGAATGGAGGCGACTTGAGAGGTCGACCCCATGGTCGCGACCGGCTCCCCCGTGAGCACAAACTGTCCGATGTTGACCGAAATGCGCTCCATCCCGGCGATCAGGACATGATACCCGCCCCCGGCATTGAGGATCAAGAGTTGTCCATAGCTGCGGAATGGGCCGGCATAGACCACCCAGCCATCACACGGCGTCGTGACCTGGGAGCCGGGCTTGGTCGCGAGCGAAATGCCCTTCTGGACCCCGCCGACCCCATCGGAACCGCCAAAGTCCCTGATCTTGTTACCGTTAACCGGAAGCGGCAGCAGGCCCTTGGCGGAAGCGAAGGCGATTGCGGGGGTGGTCCGGGAGCGGTCCTTGAAAGCGGCCGGGCCGGACTTGGCGCTGGCGGCCGCCTTTGCCTCGGCCTGCTTGGCGGCCTCGGCCGCCTTCTCGGCGGCCTTGGCGGCGCTTTGCAGGTCCTGCTCCATCTTGGTGATCAGCCCCTGGAGATCGCCGACCTGCCTTGAAAGCATGATGGCGCGCGAGTTCTCGGCATCCAGGTCCTTTTCGCGCGCGGTCTGCTGGCGCTGCCGCTCGTCGACCAGCGCGGCGAGCCGGCTCTGGTCGTTGCGGACCCTGTCGCGGTCGGAGGCGAGCTGATCGCGTTCGGTGGCGATGTTCTTGCGCAGAGCCACGAGCTCGCCGAGCTCGCTCGCGATCTTTTCCGCGCGGCCGCGCAATTCCGGCACGACGGCGCCGAGCAGCATCGCCGTGCGCAGCGATTGCAGCGCATCTTCGGGCCGCACCAGCAGCGCCGGCGGCGTGCGCCGGCCGGCGCGCTGCAAGGCCGCCAGCACCTCGACGATGTCGGCGCGGCGCGAATCAAGTGACGTGCGCATCTGCTGCTCACGGCCGTTCAGCGTCTTCAGCCGCGCTTCGGCCTCGTCGATCTTGGTCTCGACGGTGCGCACATTGGCGGCGGTGTCGATCAGCTGCTGGTTGAGCTGGGTGCGGTCCTGGCCGAGCGAGGTGATCTCGGCCTTGAGCTTGGCCTGCGCCTCTTCCGCGCTCTTCTGCCTGGCGCGCGCGGCCTCCAGCTCCTGCTCGCGCTGCTTGATCGCATCGGGCGAGACGGCTGCGGTCTGCGGTGCCGGCGGCGTCTGAGCTTGCGCGAGGCTTGCGTCCAAGACACTTGCGCCCAAGACACTTGAGCCTGTGAGGCCAGCGATCAGCAGCAGGTTGAGGACAGGCGCTCGCATCGCTTTAGGCAAAAGTGCTCGGTGTGGCGCGGATCACGCGCGGTGATAGGGGTGGCCGGCCAGGATGGTGGCGGCCCGATAAAGCTGTTCCAGAAGCATGACGCGGACCATTTGGTGCGGCCAGGTCGCAGAGCCGAACGCGATCACGAGCTTGGCCTTACGGCGCAATTCGGGCGAAAGTCCGTCCGCCCCTCCGATCACGAAGATAGTATGACCGGCACCCTCGTCGCGCCAGCGCCCGAGATGCCGTGCGAATACGGTGGAATCGAGATTCTGGCCGCGTTCGTCCAGCGCCACCAGGATCGACTTGTCCGGGATATGCGCGGAGATCGCGGCAGCCTCTTCGGCCATCCGCGTCGCGGTGTCGCGCGCGCGGCTCTCGGGGATTTCGTGGATCGACAGCTCGCGGAATCCGAGCTTGCGGCCGGCCTCGTCGAACCGCTCGAAATAGCGGTCGGCAAGCTCCCGTTCGGGGCCCTGCTTCAGCCGGCCCACCGCAATGACAGCAACACGCATGATATCTTCAGGGTCGCGTTTTCAAGACCGCGCGCAATATGCGCGCGCACGACGCTAGCATGCGCGTCAGCCGATTCGAAATCGGCTCAGTGAGCCTAGATCGCCTTCGCCGCCCCTGGGCCCTGCGTGTACAATCTCTCGAGATTGTAGAACTCGCGGACCTCGGGTCTGAACACGTGCACGATCACGTCGCCGGAATCGATCAACACCCAGTCGCAATTGGGCAAGCCCTCGACGTGGATGTTCTTGATGCCGTTTTCCTTGAGGCTTTTCGTGACGTTTTCCGCGATCGCGCCGACGTGCCGGTTGGCCCGGCCCGTGGTGACGATCATGTAGTCGGAATACGCCGATTTGCCGCGAAGGTCGATGGTGACCGTCTCTTCCGCCTTCATGTCCTCGAGGCGGGAGAGGATCAGGCTCAGCGTCTTGTCGGCGTCGGGTTGCGCCTTCAAGGCCGCAGCTTTGGTCGATGTTTTACGCGTAGGCTTAGCAACCTTGGGTAAAACAGACTTGGACAATACAGATGTGGCCAGGGACCATTCCTTTCACTGTATCGCGAGAACCGAATCCAGCCCTCACTGGTTACACTACATCATGTGGGGTTAAGGGTTTCAATATGCCAGAGAGCCCCAGGCCCACACTACGCCCGCACAGTCTGTCTCATTTCGTACCTTTCCAGCTCCCGTCCGGGTTCCGCAGGCCCGTCGAGGACAGGTTCAGCTTCAGTCCGGTGAGGAAGACCCAGGCCGGCGCCGGCCGGTCCGCAAGCAACGCCGCCTCATTCTCGGGCAGGCGGTAACGCGATAGCGCCTTGGCGGCCGGTGAGGCGAGGGCACGAAAACTCTGTGGCGGGCGATCGATGACCGCAATCGGCATCTGGCCGGCGATGCGCCGCCAGTCCTGCCAACGGTGGAATTGAGCGAGGTTGTCGGCGCCCATGATCCAGACAAAGCGCAGGCCACGGAGGCGGCGGCGCAAGGTGTTGATCGTGTCGATAGTGTAGCGCGTGCGAATGACGGATTCGAGACAGCTCACCTCGATCCTGGGATCGTTGGCGACGTCGCGCGCGGCCTGCATGCGCGCGCCGAGCTCATGCAGCGTGCCATTCTCCTTCAGCGGATTGCCCGGCGTCACCAGCCACCAGACGCGATCGAGTTGCAATCGCTTCAGCGCGAACTGACTGATCGCGCGATGCGCCTGATGCGGCGGATTGAACGAGCCGCCGAGCAGGCCGACGCGCATGCCCGGTGTCGAGGGCGGGATCGCTTGCGCCACGAAACGCGGCACGACGAAATTGTTGCTCAATTGCCCGCGCCTCGCGACGTTATCTACGGCCGCGTCTGCCCGGTGCCGTGAACGCGATACTTGAAGCTCGTCAACTGCTCGGCGCCGACAGGGCCACGGGCGTGGAATCTACCGGTGGCGATGCCGATCTCGGCACCGAAGCCGAACTCGCCGCCATCGGCAAACTGCGTCGAGGCGTTGTGCAGCACGATGGCGGAATCGACCTCGCTCAGGAATTTCTTCGCGGCGGCCTCGTTCTCGCTCACGATCGCATCGGTGTGATGCGAGCCGTGGTTCTGGATATGCGCGATCGCGCCGTCGACGCCGTCGACCACCTTCGCCGCGATGATCGCGTCGAGATATTCGGTGTCCCAATCGTCGTCCTTCGCAGGTTTTACGCGCGCGTCTGTCTTCTGCACGGCGTCGTCGCCGCGCACTTCGCAGCCGGCCTCGATCAGCATCTCGACCAGCGGCTTCAGACTCGTTGCGGCAGCCGCGCGATCGACCAGCAGCGTCTCGGCCGCACCGCAGACACCGGTGCGGCGCATCTTGGCGTTGAGCACGATCGATTTCGCCATGGCGAGGTCGGCGCTGCCATCGACATAGACGTGGTTGACGCCTTCGAGATGCGCGAACACCGGCACGCGCGCCTCCTGCTCGACGCGCGCGACGAGGCTCTTGCCCCCGCGCGGCACGATCACGTCGATCGCACCGTTCAATCCCGACAGCATCATGCCGACCGCCGCGCGATCGCGCGTCGGCACCAGCGTGATCGCGGCTTCCGGCAGGCCGGCTTCGCGCAGGCCCTGCACCAGGCATTCGTGGATGGCGCGGCAGGAACGGAAGCTGTCGGAGCCGCCGCGCAGGATCACGGCATTGCCGGACTTCAGGCACAGCACGCCGGCGTCGGCCGCGACATTGGGCCGGCTTTCGAAGATCACGCCGACGACGCCGAGCGGCACGCGTACGCGCTCGATGGTCATGCCGTTCGGCCGCTGCCAGCTCTCGGTGACGATTCCGACCGGATCGGCGATGCCGCGCACGATGCCGATCCCCTCGGCCATGGATTCGACCCGCGCCGGTGTCAGCGTCAGGCGGTCGATGAAGGAGGAGGTCGCATTGCCGGAGGCGCGCGCCTCCGCCACGTCCTCGGCATTGGCGGCGAGAATCGTCGCCGCGTTCGCGCGGATCGCCCGCTCCATGGCCTCGAGCGCCCGGTTCTTCTGCTCCGGCGGCGCCAGCGCCAGCACGCGCGCGGCAGCGCGGGCACGGGTGGCGAGATCGGACATCAGCGCCTGGAGATCGGCATTGCCGTCAACGGCTTTGAGGGGGGCGGCCATGGGGTTTCAACCTTCTGCTAAGGCGGTGTCCTAGCACGGAAATCCCGCTTTTGCGAAGGGCGGGGAGGGTATGGCAGGGCTTCGGGCGGAGGGGGCGGGGCTCGGCCACTGGCCCAGCCCCGGCGTCATGGCCGGGCTTGACCCGGCCATCCACGTCTTTGCCGGCCCGAAGAACGTGGATGCCCGGGACAAGCCCGGGCATGACGGTGGAGGCACCTACCCGCCCACCACCAGATCGTCGCGGTGGATCATCTCGGCGCGGCCGCTGATGCCGAGGATGGTCATCACGTCCGGGGAGGAGCGGCCCTTGATCCGCTCGGCGTCGTCGGCGTCATAGGCGATCAGGCCGCGGCCGATCTCGCTCATGTCAGGGCCGCGCACGATCACGGCATCGCCGCGGGCGAACTGGCCCTCGACCTTGGTCACGCCGGCCGGCAGCAGGCTGGCGCCGGCGCGCAGCGCCGTCACCGCGCCGGCGTCGATCGTCAGCGTGCCCTTCGGCTCCAGCGTGCCTGCGATCCAGCGCTTGCGCGAGGTGATGGGATTGGCCGGCGTCAGGAACCAGGTGCAACGGCCGCCATTGGCGATCGCCTGGAGCGGGTGCTCGATCTTGCCGGAGGCAATCAGCATGTGCGTGCCGCCGGTGGTCGCGATCTTGGCCGCCTCGACCTTGGTGCGCATGCCGCCGCGCGACAGCTCGGACTCGGCGTCGCCCGCCACCGCCTCGATCTCCGAGGAAATGCTGTCGACGACGGGAATGAGCTTTGCGTTCGGGTTGTTCTTCGGCGGAGCGTCGTAGAGCCCGTCGATGTCCGACAGCAGCACCAGGAGGTCGGCGCTCGCCATGGTGGCGACGCGCGCGGCGAGGCGGTCGTTGTCGCCGTAGCGGATCTCGGTGGTGGCGACCGTGTCGTTCTCGTTGATCACGGGGATGGCGCGCCACTCCAGGAGCTTGCCGATGGTGGAGCGCGCATTGAGATAGCGGCGGCGCTCTTCGGTGTCCTGAAGCGTGACCAGGATCTGGCCGGAGTCGATGCCGTGGGCCCCTAACACCTCCGACCAGATCCGCGCCAGCGCGATCTGTCCGACGGCGGCCGCGGCCTGGCTTTCCTCCAGCTTCAGCGGGCCGCGCGGCAGCTTGAGCCGGCTGCGGCCGAGTGCGATCGAGCCCGAGGAGACGACGAGGACGTCGCGTCCCTCCTTGTGCAGCTTGGCCATGTCGTCGGCGAGCGCGGCGAGCCAGGACGTCCGCACCTCGCCCTTGTCGGAATCGACCAGCAGCGCGGAGCCGACCTTGACGACGATGCGGCGGAATTGACTGAGTTCGGGGCTGGCCATGCGTGTATGTGTTGGCGCGTGTGACGAATTGCTCGGTGTGGAACGGCGGAGCAAACAAGCGGCGCCGGTAAGGCCTGCTTTTGCAGCAGGACGATGGCCGGCGCAAGGCGGCGGGGATGGTAAACGGCGCAAGTTGGCTTTGTCTTCGGCCTTGTCTTGCGCGCCGGCCCGGCTCTAATGCCGGCAACCAAAATGGGCTGGAAGAGGAAACGTATGGATCGCCGCAAATTCATGGCTGGATGTCTGGGGCTGCCGCTGCTGGCACAGGCGGGCGGGGCGCAAGCGCAGGCCGGGCTGACAAAAATGATCTTTCCGTTCGCGGCGGGCGCCGGCGGCGACACGCTGTGCCGGCTGATTGCGCAGGAGATGGCGCCGGCGCTGCAACGGACCATCGTGGTCGAGAACCGCACCGGCGGCGACGGCCTGATCGGCATCAAGGCGGTGAAGGGCGCGAGCCCCGATGGCAGCATGGTGCTGGTGACGACGGGCCCGACCATGTACCTGCTGCCGATGGTGGAGACGACGCCAAGCTTCGACACGGCGAAAGACTTCATGCCGGTGTCGCTGCTGGCGCGGTTCGAATTCGCCGTTGTGATCGGCCCGGCGATCGATGCTGCCGATTTCAAGTCATTCGTGGCGTGGCTGATGGCGCATCCCGACAAGACGTCGTTCGGGGTGCCGAGCAACGGCACCATTCCGCATTTCATGGGCTCCAAGCTCGAGAAGGATCTCGGCATTCCCTTGACCCGCGTGCCCTATCGTGGCAGCGCACCGATCCTCAATGATCTCATCGGCGGCCATCTGTCGTTCGGCATCGTGACATTGGCCGATGCGCTGCCGCAGCACCGCGCCAAGGGCGTGAAGATCATCGCGGTATCGAGCCCGGAACGGTCGCCCTTCGCGCCCGAGGTCTCGACGCTGAAGGAGAGCGGCATCGATCTCGTTGCGGACGCCTGGTACGGCATGTGGCTTCCCGCCGGCAGTCCGCCGGAATTCGCCAGCAAGCTCCGCGCCGCCGCGAGCGCCGCGCTTGCCAAGCCCGAGGTGAAGGAGAAGCTCACCGCGATCGGCCTGATCCCGGTCGGCAGCAGCGCTGATGGGCTGACGAAGGAGCTCGCCGCGAACACGGCGTTCTGGCAGCCGATCGTGAAGACGACAGGATACAAGATCGAGAATTGAGCTGCTGCTCGCGCCACACACGCCGTCGTCATGGCCGGGCTTGACCCGGCCATCCACGTGCTTCAGCGATGGAGGTGAGGCGTGGATGCCCGGGTCAAGCCCGGGCATGACGAGCTGAGAGAGCTTCGCTCCCTCACTCACATCTTCGCGCGCTGCGCGATGCCGTCCTTGATCGCCGCAAGCTCGGCCTCATCCCAGATGCCGATCAGAACGCCGCCCTTCACCTGGAGCTGGTTGTCGGCATAGGCGGCGATCTTCTCGCGCGGCGTGGTGATGTGGTCGTTCGGATGCAGCGCCCAGTCGAACAGCTCGGCCTGGAGCCGCGCGATGATGCCGGCGCATTCCGGATCGTCGCCGCGATCCAAAAATTCCTGCGGGTCGGTTTCGAGATCGTACAGCATCGGGCGGAAGCCGGAGGCGTGGATGTATTTCCAGCGGCCGTCGAACACCATGAACAGGCGGCAGCGCTCAATCGGCTGGTTCAGCTTCAGCCGCACGTCCTGCATGGCGTAGTCGTATTCGGAGAACGCGACCTTGCGCCAGTCGGACGGCGTCGGCCCGCGCAGCAGCGGCAGCAGCGAGCGTCCTTCGAGGATATGGCCCGGCACCTTGCCGCCGAAATAATCGACGAAGGTCGGCGCGAGATCGATGCCTTCCACCAGCGCGTCGCTGCGGGTGCCGCGCGTGGCGTCGGCCTCCTTCGACGGATCGATGATGATCAGCGGAATCTTCGCCGACTGTTCGTGGAACAGGTCCTTCTCGCCCATCCAGTGATCGCCGAGATAGTCGCCATGATCTGACGTGAACACGATCATGGTGGTGTCCAGCAGGCCGCGTTCCTCCAGGAACTTCATCAGCACGCCCATCTGGTCGTCGATCTGGGTGATCAGGCCCATATAGGTCGGGATCACCTTCTCCCGCGCATCGTCGCGCGCCATGTTGCGGGAGTAGCGCATGTCCATATAGGCGCCGAACACCGGATGCGGGCTCGAGCGCTCGCGCTCGGAGCGGATCACCGGGATCATGTCCGCTGTCGAGTACATGCTGGCATAGGGTTCGGGCGCGATGTAGGGCCAGTGCGGCTTGATGTAGGACAGATGCAGGCACCACGGCTTGCCATCGGTCTCGGCCTCGGTGATGAAATCCATCGCGCGCCGCGTCATGTAGGGCGTTTCGGAGTGCTCTTCCGGCACGCGCGCGGCCTTGTCGGCGTGCACCAGCAGCCAGCCGTTCTGCAACGAGCCGTCCTCCGCTGCGCCGGAATTGGCCCAATGCTCCCAGGGATTGGTCGCTTCGAATCCCTGCTTGCGGAGATACTCATCGTATTTCGGACGCGGCCGTCCGGTCGGGTGCAGGCCGTCGTCGCGCTCATAGGGCTCGAAGCCGCATTCGGCGACATGCACGCCGATCATCGATTCCGGCGGGATGCCGAGCGCCTTCATGCCTTCGAGGTCGGGCGCCATGTGGGTCTTGCCGACCAGCACGTTGCGCACGCCGATCTTCCTGAGGTGATCGCCGAGCGTGGGCTCGCCGACGCGGAGCGGCCAGCCGTTCCAGTGCGAGCCGTGCGAGCGCATGTAGCGGCCGGTGTAGAACGACATCCGCGAGGGCCCGCAGATCGGCGACTGCACGTAAGCCTTGCTGAAGAGCACACCGCGCTTCGCCATGGCGTCGATGTTGGGAGTCTTCAGCGTGGGATGGCCGGTGCAGCCGAGATAGTCATAGCGAAGCTGGTCGCACATGATCCAGAGAACGTTCTTCGCGCGCGCCATGCGTCATCCCTGCCGTTTCTTGATTGGTTGATGCTGCGCTATTAGAGCGCCGGTGACAATACTGGCAGTGTTGCGCGCTTCTGCGACCTTACATTCCAATGTCGTCCCGGCGAAGGCCGGGACCCATACTCCTCAGAAGGAGTTATGGCGCAAAATGGCAATGACCAATCTTCGCCAAATCGCGTTCGGTGGTTATGGGTCCCGACCTTCGCCGGGACGACGTTGCGGAGAGAGTTTTAGGCCGACCACGGCTCCGCTTCGGCGGCGCTCTTCGCCTTGGCGGACACCGGGGCCTCGCCGATCACCGCGACGAGCGCGCGCAAGGCTTCCTTCACGCCCTCTCCGGTGACGCCGGAGAGCAGCAGCGGCGTCTTCTTGGCGGCGCGCTTCAGCCGGTCCCTCTGCTTCTTCAATTCATCCGGCTCGACCGCGTCGATCTTGTTCAGCGCCACGATCTCGATCTTGTCGGTGAGCAGCCCGCCATAGGCGTTGAGCTCTGTGCGCACGGTCTTGTAGGCCTTGCCGGCGTGTTCGCAGGTCGCATCGACGAGATGCAAGAGCACGCGGCAGCGTTCGACATGGCCGAGGAAGCGGTCGCCGAGGCCCGCGCCTTCATGCGCGCCCTCGATGAGACCGGGGATGTCGGCCAGCACGAATTCGCGGCCGTCGGAATTCACGACGCCGAGCTGCGGATGCAGCGTGGTGAAGGGATAGTCGGCAATCTTCGGCTTGGCCGCGCTGACCTTGGACAGGAGGGTGGACTTGCCGGCATTGGGCAGGCCGACGAGGCCGGCGTCCGCGATCAGCTTCAGCCGCAGCCAGATCCAGCGCTCCTCGCCGGGCTGGCCGGGATTGGCGTTGCGCGGCGCGCGGTTGGTCGAGGATTTGAAATGCGCGTTGCCGAAGCCGCCATTGCCGCCCTCGGCCAGCACGAACTTCTCGCCGACATTGGTGAAGTCGTGGATCAGCGTCTCGCGGTCTTCATCAAAGATCTGCGTGCCCATCGGCACCTTCAGCACGATGTTCTTGCCGTTGGCGCCGTGACGGTCCGAGCCTGCGCCATTCTCGCCCTTCTGGGCCTTGAAATGCTGCTGGTAGCGGTAGTCGATCAGCGTGTTCAGCCCGTCGGCGACCTCGATGATGACATTGCCGCCGCGACCGCCATTGCCGCCGGAGGGGCCGCCGAATTCGATGAACTTCTCGCGGCGGAACGCCACGCAGCCGTTCCCACCGTCACCGGAGCGGATATAGACCTTTGCTTCGTCGAGGAATTTCATGGGCCATAGGTAGGCCAGCCGGTCCTCCGCGGCAACCCGGACTGACCCGCAAACCGGCCGAAATTCCGCGAATTTCGCCCCTTGCTTAACCCCAAGGTGACTTCCAAGACGACTTCAGAGGGGCCGGCGCCGGATCAGGAATTTCTGCGTGCCATCCAGCACCAGCTCCTTGCGCTGGTTGAACACGGTGCTTTTGAGCGTCACCACGCCGGTCGAGCGTCCCGGCATCAGCTCCGTGACCTCGAGCGCGGGGTAGATGGTGTCGTCGGCGAACACGGGTTTGAGGAACCGGCTCGATTGCTCGAGGAAGCCGACCAGGGACTCCTCGACCATGAACGGAAACAGGCCGGCCCCGGGCGCGGTGTGGATCAAGGTCTGAAAACCGTGGGCGAGCAGATGCGGCATGCCGCGGCTGCGGCAATATTCCACGTCGTAATGCACGGGATGGGTGTCGCCGCTCGCGGTCTGGAACGCCGCGAACACCGCCGACGTCTGGGTCCGGCTCGGCAGCACGAAGCGTTCGCCGACGACGAAATCCTCAAACCAGCGTTGCGTGGGGATCATGCGGTGCCGGGCTGGATCGAAGTCGGTCATGTCAAAGCTCTCTTTGTCGGTGAGGCGCCTATCGCTACCGCGACGCGAAGAGTGCGACAATCCGTTCAATTCGGCGGTGGTGGGCTTGTCCTGGTCGCCCACGTCATTAAAACGACCGCAAGCGGCACTAGTCGCGGTTTTCCGACGCTCTCTCCGCTCGTCATTGCGAGCGAAGCGAAGCAATCCAGACTGTCTCCGAGGAAGCAGCCTGGATTGCTTCGTCGCAAGAGCTCCTCGCAATGACGGGTTTGCCACGACGCGACAGCGATGCCCTTCTTCAAGAATCTCTCCGCCTATGACGACCGATCGGCGCGGCTGGCCGGCATTGCACTCATGGTGCTGTCGATCTTCATGTTCTCGTTCGGCGACGCCATGGGCAAGTTCCTGGTCGGGACTTATTCGGTGGGGCAGTTGCTGTTTCTGCGCGCCTGCGCGGCGCTGTTGCTGCTGTCGCCGCTGATCTGGCGGCAGCGTCACCAGTTCCTGCATCTGGAGCGGCCGCGCTTGCAGCTGTTTCGCGTCGTGCTGTCGACGCTGGAAGTGGCCGCCTTCTTCCTTGCGACGGTCTATCTGCCGCTCGCCGACGTCATCACGTACTATCTCGCCGGCCCCATCTTCGTCACCGCGATGTCGGCGATCTTCCTGGGGGAGAAGGTCGGCTGGCGGCGCTGGACGGCGATCTTGATCGGTTTCTGCGGCGTCGTGATCGCGCTGCGGCCGTCGGCGCAGACCGTCAGCCTGCCGGCGCTGATCGCACTCGGCGGCAGCCTGTCCTTTGCGACGTTGATGCTGATCACGCGCAGCCTGCGCAAGACCCCCGACATCGTGATGGCGTCCTCGCAATTCGTCGGCACGTTTTCGCTGGGTGCGGTGCTGTCGGCATTCCACTGGGTGCCGCCGACATCAGGCAGCCTCGTCATCTTCGCGCTGGCCGGATGCATCTCGGTGACGGCGCTGTTCTGCGTCAACCGGTCCCTCAAACTCGCGCCGGCCAGCGTCGTCGTGCCCTATCAATATTCGATGATCGTCTGGGCCGTGATCTTCGGCTTCGTCGTGTTCGGCGACGTGCCGTCGATTGCAACGATCGTCGGCGCCGCCGTCATCATCGGCGCCGGGTTCTATATCTATCTGCGTGAGCGGGATCTGGGACGCGGCGACACGCAGGTGAATCCGCCTGTTTGATAGCAGCCGAATAAATTCGGTCGTCGTCCCGGACAAGCGGAGCGCAGATCCGGGACCCATACCCACAGGGAGGTGTTTGGCGAAGACTCGGAGTGGGAGCTTCGCGCAACACTGCTCCCTGTGGTTATGGGTCCCGGCCTTCGCCGGGACGACAGTGGCGATTGTGGCGCGGCCTGCGCCCTACCTCATCCGCCTCGCGCTGCTCCAGCTCTTCAGCGACGCCCACACGCCGCGCGACAGGCGGAAGCAGTCGACGGGCGTGGAGGAGCCCAGCGCCAGGAAGCGGTGCAGCTGGACGCCGCTCCACTGGAAGCCGCACTTCTCCAGCACCTTGCGCGAGGCGGGGTTGGTGACGCGCGCGCCGGCATAGAGGTAGTCGTCCTCGAACTCCTCGAAGAAGAAGTCGATCGCGCCGCGCGCGGCCTCGGTAGCGAAGCCGTGGCCCCAATGCTCGACGCCGAGCCAGTAGCCGAGCTCGGCATTGTCGGGCTTCGAGCAGTCGATCCCGACCATGCCGACCGGCCCGCTATCGTGCTCGATCAGGAACACGGTCTCGCTGCCGATCTCGGCGGTGGCACGGACGAATTCGACGGCGTCGTCCTGCGAATAGGGATGCGGCAGGCGGCGGGTATTTTCCGCGACACGCCGGTCGTTGGCGAGGTGGGCGATGGTCCTGACATCGGCAAGTGTCGGGCGCCGCAAGGTCAGCCGTTCGGTGGCGACGACGCTCGGTCTCGCCTCCCGCAAGGTGGTGCTCGAAAAATCCTGCAACATGTCCGGCTCCGTCGAAGTCACTAAGACAAAACGAAAGGGGAGGCCGGTTTCCCGCCTCCCCTGGAGCCTACTCGTGGACTCCGCCGGTTTGGTCAGGACCCGGCGGACTCCAAATTTGATCCACCGTCTATTCAGCCGCCTCTGCGATCGGGAGTACCGATACGAATGTGCGGCCGTTGGCTTTGGCTTGGAACGTGACGCGACCCTCGATCTTGGCGAACAAAGTGTGGTCCGTGCCCATGCCGACATTAAGGCCGGGATGCCAGGTGGTGCCGCGCTGACGCGCAATGATGTTGCCGGGAATCACAACTTCCCCGCCGAACGCCTTGATGCCGAGGCGCTTGCCCTTTGAATCGCGACCGTTGCGCGATGAACCGCCTGCTTTTTTGTGAGCCATGGCTCGTCTCCGAAATCCTGCTTAGTTCTAGATCAATTCCTTGACGGAATCATTTCACAATTTCTCACGCATCAATTCGTGAATTGGCGTGATCAATTTATGCGGCGGCGTCTTCCTTGGTCGCTTCCTTGGCGACCTTTTCCTTCTTCGGACGCGGCCCCTTGGTGGGCTTGGCGTTGTCCGTCAGGATCTCGCTGACGCGCAGCACCGTGATCTCGTCGCGGTAGCCACGCTTGCGGCGCGAATTCTTGCGGCGGCGCTTCTTGAACGCGATGACCTTGGGGCCGCGCTTGTGGTCGAGCACCTCGACCGCCACGGACGCACCGGCCACCGTGGGCAGACCCAGGATCGGCGTGTCGCCGCCGACCACCAGAACTTCAGTCAGTTGCACGATCGAGCCAACTTCGCCTTCGATCTTGCCTACTTCCAAGACATCATCCGGAGCGACGCGGTACTGCCGGCCGCCGGTTTTGATGACTGCGAACATCGTTGCTTTCCTTCGTGTTCAATCCCGGCCTCGCGACAGTCTGTCGGGGCCGGCTTTTTGTCAGTCGCTATGGGTTTATGCGAGTTTTGTGCGGGCGGGAGTTATCCCTTTGAAAACCCACGCAAAAACAAGCGGCGCGAGAAACGCCCCGCGCCGGGTGTGGGACTTATAGCCGCCGGACGCCGCAAGTCAAGGAAAACCACCGAAAAAGGCCCGGATTTGAAGGATTTGGCCGCCCGCCCGCCCGTCAGCCGATTCTCCCCCGGCGTTGCAACCAACGGGTTCCCGCGCCGTTGTCCCCAGGATTTCGCTAGCGGGCAAGGGCACCCATGGCAACGGACGAACTGGTCGCGACGACGGGCATTGCGCAGCACGGCGCGAGCCGCCTGCCGTCGGTGGATGTCGACAGTTTCAACATCGAGATCAAGGACGAGGACGGTTTTCTCGGCGACCGCGCCAGCAAGGGCGCGTTCCGCGAGATCCTCGACCGCTGGCGCGAGCCGCTGCGCAAGACCGGCGAGGATCCGTTCGGCAAGGAGCCCTCGGACCAGATCAGCAAGAAGACGCTGGATGCGATCCTGATCGGCGACGACACCGAGGCCTCGGCGCTGGTCCACAGCGCGATCGAGGATTTCGCCCAGGAGCTTGCCCAAGTCACGCGCCGCTTCCTCAAGACCAAGGCCTGGGCCAAGACCGAACGCATCATCGTCGGCGGCGGATTTCGTGATTCCAGGCTCGGCGAGCTCGCGATTGCGCGCACCGAGATCATCCTGAAATCCGAGGACTTCAAGATCGACATGCAGCCGATCCGCCATCATCCTGATGAAGCCGGCCTGATCGGTGCGCTGCATCTGGCGCCATCATGGATCTTCGAGGCTCATGACAGCATCCTCGCCGTCGATATCGGCGGCACCAACATCCGCTGCGGCCTGGTGGAGACGAGCTGGAAAAAGGCAAAAGACCTGTCGAAGGCCAAGGTGGTGAAATCCGAGCTGTGGCGTCATGCCGATGACGAGCCGACGCGCGAAGGCGCGGTGAAGCGGCTCACCAAGATGCTGAAAGGGCTGATCACCGAGGCCGAGACCGAAGGCTTCAAGCTCGCGCCCTTCATCGGCATCGCCTGTCCCGGCGTGATCAACCCAGACGGCTCGATCGAGAAGGGTGCGCAGAACCTGCCGGGCAATTGGGAGAGCAGCAAGTTCAACCTGCCGGCGAGCCTGAGCGAGGGCATCCCCGAGATCGGCGAGCACGACACCGCGATCCTGATGCACAATGACGGCGTGGTTCAGGGCCTCTCCGAGGTGCCGTTCATGCAGGACGTCGAGCGCTGGGGCGTGCTCACCATCGGCACGGGCCTCGGCAATGCGCGCTTCACCAACCGCCGCAAGGACAATGGGAAAGACCGTGATTCTACCGAGAATGGGAAGAAAAAGGCTAAGTCTGACAAGGAGTAACCTTGACTGGTTAGGTTAAGGGACGGATTGCGTTGCGGTGCATGGGGTACACGCTACGGTCGAATTGTCGCCTCACCTGGCCGGCGAAGCCGCCCTTCCCGGTCAGTATTTCAATGAGCGGCACGGGACCGCCAGTGTTTACCGCGTCTGGCGGTCCCACCCCTTACTCGCACTCAACTCCAGCCGACGCGCTGAAAGAACGCCGCGATCTCCGCGGCCGCGTGGTCAGGGTTTTCTCGATGCGGGAAGTGGCCGGCGCCGGGAAACATCGCGAGATCGAGCGCGCTGAAGGTCTCGCCGAGCCGGTCGGTCCACGCATAGGGAAACAGCGGATCGTGCTCGGCCCAGCGCACGCAGGTCGGCACATCGATCGGCGGCAGCTGTGGGGCTTCGCCCTTCATCATCGCGACACGCCCGGCATGCGAGGCGCGATAATGCGCAAAGCCGCCGGCAAGGTTGCCCTTCCTAGCGAAATTGTCGACGAAAGCGTGGAGGACGTCGTCGAAGGCGTCTTTTCGATGCGCCCAGCCCTTCAGGAAGTGGCTGATATAGAGCCGGCAGCTCTCGGGGCTCGCGCCGACGAGCGCGGGCGCCATCTCCATCTGGTGGAAGGACTGGTACCAGATGTGGTTGAGCCTATCAGGCGCCGCCATGCGCGGTCCGATGCCGGGATAGACGAAATCGAAGAAGAAGAGACCAGCGAGCCGCTCCGGCGCCCGCCGCGCCAATGGCTGCATCACGGCGCCGCCGACATCATGGCCGACGACCCCGAATCGCGCGATGCCGAGCCCCTCCATCAGCGCCAGCATGTCGGCGGCATGGCCATCCGGCCCGTAAGGCCCGTCAGGCTTGTCGCTGTCGCCGAAGCCGCGCAGATCGGGCGCGATCAGCGTGAAGCGATCGGCCAGCCGGGCCATCACCGGCTCCCAGGTCAGCCAGAATTCCGGCCAACCATGCAGCAAAAGCAGCGGTTTGCCGTAGCCGGCGCGGACCAGGTGGAAATCGGCGCCATTGGCCTTGATCGTCAGATGCTCCACAGCGGTTCCTCCCGGGCTGAAGGACGGGGGTGAAAGAGGCAGCGGATTTTCCCCTTTCGCGCCTTGTCTGGCCAGCCATCCTCGCCTATTAACGCCCCCAACCACAGGGGCCCTGCTCCTATATGGCGCCTTCAGGAGAGGTGGCAGAGTGGTTGAATGCACCGCACTCGAAATGCGGCATAGGTGCAAGCCTATCGGGGGTTCGAATCCCTCCCTCTCCGCCATATCAAAACGGCTTCGAAAAAGCCCCGCGCGCGACTTTCCAGGATTCGACGACACTTCGCGGACCCAGGTATGAATCGGCTCCGAACTGAGCCCTGCGGCCTGTGACTCTCGATCGATTGGCAGCTATCTCGTCGACATGGCGTGCTTGGCGATCTCGAAAAAGCGTTCCGCTGCGGGCGAGAGTGCAAAATCGGCTCGGCTCAAGAGAGAGACATGCCGGTTGACGGTCGGTTGGCTGAGTGGAACGGCTGCAAGCGTCGGAAACTGCGCACTCGGCAGCATGTGCGCCGGAAGGATGCTGATTCCGGCGCCTTCTGCGGTCAGCGCCAGGGCTGTCGTGATCAGCGAGACTTCGAGAGCCGGCTTCAATTCCTGTCCCGTCGACGCGAGCGCCTCGTCGATCTGGGTCCGGATCCGTGTTCCACGACGCATCGCGATCAGGTCTGAAGCTGCGATATCTTCCCAGGTCAGGCGCCGACGTTTCTCGAACCGGCCGTCTTTGACACCGATCGCCGAAAGCGGGCTTTGCATCAGCGTCTCAATCCGCGCCTCCGACCGACCGTCGTCCTCGAAGCTGCCGATCCCGAATTCCGCGTGGCCGGCAGTGACGAACGACAGCAGTTCATCGGGGGCGACATCGAAAAGGTCGATCTTCACCTCGGGATAACGCGACCGGTATCGCGCCAGGATGCGCGGGAGCAGCGCCGACGCTACTCCTGCGGAGACCGCCACGGCGATCCGTCCGCCTCTTAACTCGACCAGGTCGCGCATGTGCTGCGACAGCCCTCGGGCGCCCGACAGGATCCGCTCCGCGGCTGGAACAGCTTCCTTGCAGGCCGCCGTCGGGTGCAGCGCGCGCGTCGTCCGGTCGAACAGCTTGAGCTGAAAGTTCTCCTCGATCTGCCGGATCAGCAGGCTAATCGCCGACTGCGTCACGCGCAGCTCGGCTGCCGCCTTCGTGATGCTGCCGAGGCGATAGACCAGGACCAGAGCCTCGAGCTGCCGCATGGTTGGATTCATAAGATAACCTTGTGAATCGATGAAAATTTTGTGGCTAATCGAAAGAGTTCGGGCATGCAAGATAATTCTGACCGGCGCCGCTGTCGGCGGGGCGACCCGTCGGTCGGACAACGAGAAGAAGCACGGGGAGGGAGATTTGGCGCAGGTCATCAATATTGGCCGTTTCATCGACGACCGTCCGGTTTCGGCATTCCAGATTCGTGTCATCTGCCTGTGCGCGCTCGTCGTGGGGCTGGACGGCTTCGACGCCCAGGCGCTCGGCTTCGTCGCGCCGGCGCTCAGCAAGGACCTGCATCTGGCGCCCGGCGCGCTGGGACCCGTGTTCGGTGCGTCGCTGTTCGGCGTGATGATCGGTTCGCTGCTGTTGGGCGCGCTCGCCGATTATTTTGGTCGCAAATGGCTGGTGATCGCCGGTGTCCTCCTGTTTGCGCTGGGATCGTTGGCAACCAGCCAAGCTACGAGTGTTTCCGACCTCGTGATGCTGCGCTTCGTGACTGGCCTCGGCCTCGGCGGCGTCCTGCCCAACACGATCGCGCTGACCGGCGAGTATTCACCGCAACGCCGCCGGACGTTGTTGATCATGCTGATGTTCATGACAGTCTCGCTGGGCTCCGCAATCGGCGGCTCGGTCGCGGCGAAGCTGATCACGGCCTATGGCTGGCAGGTCATCTTCGTGATCGGCGGCATCCTTCCGCTCATTCTGTGCCCGATCCTGATCGTCTGGCTCCCGGAATCGCTGTCGCTGCTCGCGCTCGATGAACGAAAGAGCGGCAGCGTCCGCGCGCTCCTGGCGCGGATCGATCCCTCGGTAGCCTTTGCGGCGGATGCGCGCTTCGTCATTGCCGAGGAAAGCGGCAAGGGCTTCCTGTTGCCGCAGCTCTTCACCAACCGTCGGCTCGTGCCGACGCTGCTCCTGTGGGTCATGTTCTTCATGAACATGCTCGACATCTACTTCCTCAACAGCTGGCTGCCGACGCTGACGCATGGCGTCGGGCTCGATTTGCAGGAGGCAATAGCAGTCGGCGTTGCTTTTCAGTTCGGCGGAATTCTCGGTACGGTCGGGCTCGGATTGCTGATCGAGCGGCTCGGCTTCCATCGCGTCTTGTTCCTGACCTATGTCGCCGGCTTCGCCTCGATCGTCACCATCGGCCTTGCCGGAAGCATGCTGCCGATCCTCGTGCCGGCGGTCTTCGTCGCCGGAGTTGCGGTGATCGGCGGCCAGATCGGCTGCAATGCCTATGCGGCTCGCCTCTACCCGACCTACATCCGCGCCACCGGACTCGGCTGGGCGCTCGGCATCGGCCGTTTCGGTTCGATCCTCGGCGTTACCGTCGGCGGACTGATGCTCGCGGCGCAATGGAGCATCCCATCGCTCTTCCAGGTGAGCGCGGTGCCGCAGCTCTGCTCGGCTCTGGTGATCCTTGGCCTAGCCTTCCTGAGCATGCGTCGCGGCCGCGCGCCGAGCAGCGAGACACAGCATGACGCGCTTTCGGTACCCGAGCGCGCCGGAGCCTAGAACAAGCCAGAGAAGATGACATGAAAAGCATCCAGACCCAGGTCCTCATCGTCGGCGCTGGGCCGGTTGGATTGACCGCCGCCATGGATCTCGCCTCCCGCGGCATCGACGTCGTCGTGGTCGAGATCCGCCGCGCCGGTGAACCCCCGAACGTGAAATGCAATCACGTCTCCGCGCGCTCGATGGAGGTGTTCCGCCGTCTCGGCATCGTCCGCGAGGTTCGGGAAGGCGGACTGCCTGCCGACTTTCCGAATGACTGCGCCTACCGTACAGCCGTCGTCGGGCGCGAACTGACGCGCATCCCGATTCCCTGCCGGGCGGATCGCTACACGGCGACCGGAGGACCGGACACCGAGTGGCCGACGCCCGAGCCGCCGCACCGGATCAACCAGATCTATCTCGAGCCGATCCTGTTTGCCTGCGCCGAGGCGCGGCCCGGCATCAGGATTCTCAATCGCGTCCAGGTCGAGCATTTCGATCAACAGGGAGACGGCGTGATCGCGCGTGCCCGCGATCTCGACACCAACCAGGACATCGCCATTGCCGCCGATTATGTGATCGGCTGTGACGGCGGCCGTTCCACGGTGCGCAGGTTGATCGGTTCGCGCCTTGCCGGCACCGATGTCGTGCAGCGCGTGCAGTCCACTTATATCCATGCCCCGGCGCTGAAGGACCTGATCACCCAGAAGCCGGCCTGGATGACCATGTCGCTCAATCCGCGCCGCTGCGGCACCACCGTCTCCATCGACGGCCGCGACAACTGGCTGATCCATAATCACCTCGCGCCCGAAGAAATCGAGTTCGACAGCGTCGATCGCGATTGGGCGCTCCGCACCATTCTCGGCGTGGACGATCGGTTTGAATATGAGATCGTCAGCAAGGAGGACTGGGTCGGGCGCCGCCTGGTGGCCGATCGCTTCCGCGGCGGCCGTGCATTCATCTGTGGCGACGCCGCGCATCTGTGGATTCCCTATGCCGGCTACGGCATGAACGCCGGCATCGCGGATGCCGTCGACCTCTGCTGGATCCTGGCCGGCGTCCTGCAAGGATGGGCGCACCCCGCGCTGCTCGATGCCTACGAGGCCGAGCGCCAGCCGATCACCGAGCAGGTGTCGCATTTTGCCATGAACCACGCCCTGGCCGTCATGGGTCAGAGGCGCGCCGTGCCGGCCGAGGTCGAACTCGATGGTCCGGCCGGCGATGCCGTACGCAGCAAGGTCGGGCAGGCCGCCTACGATCTTAACGTCCAGCAATATTGCTGCGCCGGGCTGAACTTCGGCTACTATTACGACCACTCGCCGATCATCGCCTATGACGGCGAGGCGCCGCCGCCCTACAGCATGGGCAGCTTTACGGCCTCGACCGTACCCGGTGCCCGCGCGCCGCACGTCTGGCTGTCCGATGGCCGCTCGTTGCTCGACGCGCTGGGACCTGCCTACACGCTGGTTCGCTTCGATCCCGCGGTCGATGCGGCACCGCTGGTCGACGCGGCCGCCCGCTCGGCCGTTCCCTTGACGCTGCTCGATGTCGATCGAGCCAGGGCCAACTACGGCTTTGCCGAGACTCTGCTGATGGTGCGACCGGATTCTCACATCGCCTGGCGTGGCCAGGCCGCGCCGCGTGAGCCTGACCGGCTGTTCGAGCGGTTGCGCGGAGCCGGCTCCAAGCCGACCAGCAGCGACCACGATTCCATCAGAAAAGCCAGTGCTCACGCCGTTTGACTACGCGCCGCGCCTTTTCTTGTCTTTAAGGGGGGACTCAATGCCTAAAGCAACGATGGCTGCAATAGGAGCCGTTCTTATCTTGCTGGGTGGGATGTTGGCGCATTTCACACAGACGACCAATGGCATTCGTATCGAAGACGTGCGTTTCAAGGGCGCCGCGGGAAATACCCTGAGCGCTCTCGTCTATATTCCGCGGAATGCAAGCGAAAGCAGCCCCGCACCCGGGATCCTAGCGGTCCACGGTTATCTCAACTCCCGCGAGACGCAGGACGGTTTTGCGATCGAATTCGCCAGGCGCGGCTACGTCGTCGTTGCACTGGACCAGACCGGTCACGGCTACAGTGATCCGCCCGCTATCGCACACGGATTCGGCGGTCCCGATGGCCTGGCCTATCTGCGTAGCCTGCCCTTTGTCGACAAGGCCAACATCGGCCTTGAAGGGCATTCCATGGGCGGCTGGACGGTTCTTGCCGCGGCTGCAGCGATGCCGGACGCTTACAAATCAATCGTGCTGGAGGGCTCGTCTACCGGGAAGCCCTTTGCAGCCGAAGGAACGCCCTCCTGGCCGCGTAACCTCGCTGTGGTCTTCTCCCAATATGACGAGTTCTCTCAGATCATGTGGGGTAGCGAGTATGCCAGGAATGTCCCTCAGTCGGCAAAGCTTGGCGCCGTGTTCGGTGCTACGGGACCCATCGAGCCCGGCAAGACTTACGGTGACATCAGCAAAGGTACAGCGCGGGTTCTTTATACGCCGGCAATTACGCATCCGGCCGATCACTTCTCGCACGAAGCGATAGGCGACAGCCTCGATTGGTTTGGCAGAACATTGGCAGGCGGCACACCTTTGCCGTCCACCGATCAGATCTGGCTCCGCAAGGAGATCGGCACGTCGGTCGCTCTCATAGGGTTCCTTGTTTTTCTGCTCGGTGCGTTCGACCTGCTGCTGACGTGGGCAGCGTTTGCGCCGCTTCGGATCGAGCCGGCCCGGTCTGGTGCGACGAGTGCCTCTTTGCCAAAGGGCAGGCGTTGGTGGGTCGCCTTCTTGATCTCGGCGTTGTTGCCTGCGGTAACTTACTATCCTGCCTTTGCCATTGGAAATGCGTGGCTGCCGGCATCGCGTTTCCTCCCGCAGGTTTTTACAACCAACATCATGACCTGGGCGCTCATCAACACCGTGATTACGCTGGCACTGCTCCCTTTCGTGCCCAGTCATACCAGTCGCAAAGGGGTTGCGGGACAGGCCGTCTTGATCGCGCTTGCGACCATAGCGATCGGCTTTGTGTCGGTTTGGCTCGCCGACCTTCTGTTCAAGATCGACTTTCGCTTCTGGGTCGTTGCACTTAAATTGCCTAGCGCGACGCAATTCATGATCATGCTGATCTATCTTGTTCCGTTCACGCTCTTCTTTATTGTTGCGCTACGCGCACTGCATGGCAATTTCAGCCGCCTCGATGCGCCGGCGCTCGGCCACTATGCTACGACGGTCCTGGTACTCTCGCTGGGGTTTGTCGTTCTTATCGGCGGCCAATATCTGGCGATGTGGCTTGGTGGGAAGCTGATAAATCCGTTCCCAGCCTCACCGGTCGTGCCGCTGTCAACCATCATTGGCATTCAGTTCATTCCGCTCCTTGCGGCCGTCGCGGTGATCTCGACCTTCACCTGGCGACGCACCGGAATGTCTCTGCCTGGCGCGTTAATCTGCGGAGTGCTGGTGACCTGGTACATGGTGGCAGGAACGGCGACACAAGCTGCGGTCTGATTCCGCGGTTGGCTCTGCCGATGACGGCGTCAACCAGAAACTGAGTAGTTATGACAACGTACAGCACCGCGCACTACTTCCTCGAGGCCCTCTTCGATCTCGGGGTCGACTACATCTTTGCCAATCTCGGCACCGACCATGTGTCGTTGATCGAGGAGATCGCGCGCTGGGACAGCGAGGGGCGGCGGCATCCCGAGGTCATCCTGTGTCCCCACGAGGTGGTCGCGGTCCACATGGCGGCCGGCTACGCGCTTGCGACCGGCCGCGGTCAGGCCGTATTCGTCCACGTCGATGCCGGCACCGCCAACGCGTGCATGGCGATCCAGAACCTGTTTCGCTATCGGCTGCCGGGCATGCTGTTTGCCGGCCGGGCTCCGTTCACGCTGCATGGCGAGCTCCAGGGATCGCGCGACACCTATGTGCACTTCGTGCAGGACGGCTTCGATCCAGCGAGCATCGTTCGTCCCTACGTCAAATGGGAATACACGCTTCCTTCGGGCATAGTCGTGAAGGAGGCGCTGGCGCGCGCCGCGGCATTCATGCACAGCGATCCACCGGGCCCCGTCTACATGATGCTGCCGCGCGAAACCCTCGCTGAGACCTGGGACGAGCAGGCGATGCCGGCCTATCCGCCGGCGCGCTTCGGATGCGTGAAGGCGGGCGGCATCGAGCCGGCGCGCGCGCAAGCCATGGCCGAAGCGCTGATGACCGCCGAGAATCCGATCGCGCTGACCGCCTATCTCGGACGAAATGCAGATGCCGTGGCTGTGCTCGCGCGCCTGGCGCTTGCCTGCGGCATCCGTGTCGCCGAGTTCAATCCGGTGACGGTGAACATTCCCCAGGACTCGCCGTGCTCCGCTGGCGCCGATCCAGCCGCGCTGGTGGCCAATGCCGACCTCGGACTGCTCATCGATACCGACGTGCCCTTCGTCCCGCAGGCGGTGAAGCCGGCAGAGGCGTTGCGCTGGATCCAGATCGATATCGATCCGCTGAAGGCGGATATTCCGATGTGGGGTTTTGCCACCGACCTGCGCATCCACGGGGATTCGGCGATCATCCTGCAACAGGTGCTCGAGATCGTCGAAGCGCGAGCCGATGAGGCCTACCGGAGGAAAGTGCGCGACCGGATCGAGAGCTGGCAGCCGTCGCTCGACGCCGGAGAGGCGAGGCGACGATCGGCGGCCGCGCAAAGCGGCCAAGCAGGCGCGATCAATCCGGCATTCCTCTTCGCGCGGCTACAGGCGCTCCTGTCGGAGGACGACATCGTCCTCAATGAAGCGGTCCGCAATGCGCCCATCCTTCAGCAGCAGCTTCGTCGCACGAAGCCTCTGACCTATGTGGGCCTGGCCGGTGGGGGGCTTGGCTTCAGCGGCGGAATGGCGCTTGGCCTCAGGCTGGCGAATCCCGCCCGTCGGGTGGTGCAGATTGTCGGCGACGGCGCTTTCCACTTCGGCGCGCCGGATTCCGTCTATGCCGTGTCTCAGCAGTATCGGCTGCCGATCTTCACCGTCATTCTCGATAACGGCGGCTGGCAGGCCGTGAAGGCATCGGTTCAGCGAGTCTATCCGGATGGCGCTGCGCAGCGGGGTGACGCGTTCCTGTCCAAGCTTCGTACCGATCGTCGGGACGAGCAGCGACACTTCGTCGACATCGCCCGCGCGTTCGGTGCTCATGGCGAAAGAGTCAGTGATCCGGATGGGATTGACGAGGCGATCACTCGCTGTCTCCGCGCAATAGATGCAGAACGCGCTGCTGTCATGCATGTTGATATCGTTCCACTCTAAAGTGAGGCAGCCAAGCGCCGCGCATTGCCCAGCCGGTGTTACAAACGGCTCATGGATGGAGACGAGCATATGAGGACACAAGTCCTGATCGTGGGCGCCGGGCCCGTGGGACTGACCGCGGCAATGGATCTGGCCTCGCGCGGGATCGACGTCGTCGTCGCGGAGATCCGCCATGCCGGCGATCCGCCCAGCGTCAAATGCAATCACGTCTCGGCGCGCTCGATGGAAATCTTCCGCCGGCTCGGCGTCGCCGCAAAGCTGCGCGACGCAGGCCTGCCTGCGGACTTCCCGAACGATTGCTCCTACCGGACCACGGCGACCGGCATCGAACTGTGCCGCATCGACATTCCCTCGCGCGCGCGCCGTTACAGCGCAACCGGCGGCCCGGACACCTGGTGGCCGACGCCCGAGCCGCCGCACCGGATCAACCAGGTCTATCTCGAGCCGATCCTGTTCAGCCATGCCGCCGCGCAACCGCGCATCACCATTCTGGCGCGTACGGAAATCACCGACATCGAACAGGGCGACGGCCATGTGATCGCCCTGGCGCGCGACCTCGACAGCGGCAGCTCGCTTCGCATCGAAGCCAGCTTCGTGATCGGCTGCGACGGCAGCCGTTCCCTGGCTCGCAAATCGATCGGTGCCAGCCTGTCCGGGACGCCGGTGATCCAGCGCGTGCAATCGACTTTCATCGAAGCGCCCCAGCTGAGGGAGTTGATGGGCGCGCACAAGCCGGCCTGGATGGTGCTCTCGCTCAACCCGCGACGCTCGGGCACTACGGTTGCGATCGACGGTCACGACCGCTGGCTGATCCACAACCACCTCAAGCCCGACGAGCCCGAGTTCGATTCGGTCGATCGGGACTGGGCGATCCGCGCCATCCTCGGCGTCGACGAGCGCTTCGAATACCGGGTCCTCAGCAAGGAGGACTGGGTCGGGCGCCGGCTGGTGGCCGATCGTTTCCGCGACCGCAGGGTCTTCATCTGCGGCGACGCCGCGCATCTGTGGATGCCCTATGCCGGCTACGGCATGAATGCGGGCATTGCGGACGCCGTCGATCTCTGTTGGCAACTGGCGGCGCATCTGAACGGGTGGGCGCCGGCTTCGATCCTCGACGCCTATGAAGCGGAGCGTCAGCCCATCACCGAGCAGGTGTCGCGCTTCGCGATGGACCATGCGATGAAGATGATGGCGCAGCGCGGCGGCGTGTCGACGGAGATCGAGGACGACACGCCGCGCGGCCATGCGGCGCGCGCAGCGCTGGCCAAAGCGGCCTACGATCTCAACGTGCAGCAATATTGCTGCGCGGGTCTCAATTTCGGCTACTACTACGATGCCTCGCCGATCATCGCCTATGACGGCGAAACGCCACCGGCTTACGCGATGGGCAGCTTCACGCCCTCCACAGTTCCGGGCGCCCGCGCGCCGCATCTGTTCCTGCGCGACGGACGATCGCTCTATGACGCATTCGGAGCCGGCTACACATTGTTGCGGTTCGACCCGGCGATCGACGTGGCGCGGCTGCAATCCGCCGCAAGGGAGCGCGGCATCCCGCTCGCGCTGGTCGACATCGCGCCAGACGAGGCGAACGGGGCCTATGCCGAGAAGCTGGTGCTGGCGCGGCCCGACCAGCACATCGCCTGGCGCGGGCAGGTCGGTCCCGAGAATCCGCTGGGCTTGCTGGCGCGCATCACCGGCGCTGCGGCGTAAGGCGACTTGAGGCGGACGGTCTGGCGGCGCTGGCCGCCCGGTCGTGGTTCACAAACAAGAACGTACCGAGGAGGGGACCGTGTTTCACATTGCAAGGCGCCGCATTCTGGCCGTGCTGATGGCCGCGACTTTCGCCGTGCTGCCGCTGGAGGCGAGCGAAGCCGCCTATCCGGAGCAATTGATCAAGATCATCGTGACCTTCCCGCCCGGTGGCAGCGCCGATACCGTGATCCGTGCGCTCGAGCCGTTGGTCACCGCCGAACTCAAGCAGAGCCTGGTGATCGAGAACCGCGCAGGCGCTGGAGGCAACATCGGCATGGCCGCGGTCGCGCAGGCGAGGCCGGACGGCTACACGCTCGGCGTTGCGCCGGCCGGCGCGCTGACGGTGAACCCGCATCTCAATTCGTCGATGCCGTTCGAGCTGAAGGATCTCGCGCCGATCACGCTGCTTGCGGAAATTCCCTTTGTGCTCGTCGCCTCTGCGAACATACCTGCGCACAGCACGGCGGAGACGATCGCGCTCGCCAAGGCAAAGCCGGGTGCGCTGTCGATCGGACATGGCGGCAATTCGACGGCCATGCATCTGACGGCGGCGCTGTTCACGCAGAAGGCGGGCATTGCGATGGAGCTGGTTCCGTACCGGGGGACCGCGCCGGCGACGGTCGATGTCCTTGCCGGCCATGTCCCCTTCGCGGTGCTGGATATTCCCGCATCGAGGCAACTGATTCTCGAAGGCAAGCTCAACGCGATCGGCGTCTCCTCGGCGCGCCGCCTTTCATCCCTGCCAGATGTGCCGACGCTGGCCGAGACCGGCATTGCGGGTTTCGAATCGGTGGGCTGGTTCGGGCTGGTCGCGCCGGCCGGCACGCCCGCCGACATCGTCGCCAGGCTGAACGAGGCCTTCACGAAAGCCCTGAAGGACCCGTCGGTGGTCGAGAAGATTCGGACCCTCGGCGCAGAGCCCTCGCCGACGTCGCCGGAGCAGTTCGGTCGCTTCATTCAAAGCGAAAGCACGAAATGGGGCAAGCTCATCAGCGAGGCCGGCATCAAGGCGAACTAGTCCGATGTCACGCCACCCCCACCGGCATCTCCAGATCAGCCCAGATCCTCGCAAAATAATCCTGGAACGCCGCGTCCGTCCGCAACGCCGCCGGATCGCGGCCGGTGCGTGGCAGGTCGATCACGTGCCACGCGCGCACCGTCGCCGGGCGTGCGCTCAGCACCAGCACGCGGTCGGCCATGGCGATGGCCTCGCCGATGTCGTGGGTGACGAGAATGGCGCTCTTGCCGCGCTCGGCGATGATGCGGGAGACGTCGGCCTGCATCAAAAGCCGGGTCTGGAAGTCGAGCGCCGAGAACGGTTCGTCGAGCAGGATCACCTCGGGATCGAAGGCGAGCGTGCGCATGATGGCGACGCGCTGGCGCATGCCGCCGGAAAGCGCTGCCGGCCTGGCGTGCTCGAAGCCGGCGAGCCCATAGGCTTTGATCAGCTCCAGCGCGATCTCGCGCGCGCGAGCCTTGGGTGTCTTTCGGACTTCCAGCCCGAGCATGACGTTGTCGAGCACGCTACGCCACGGCAGCAGCAGGTCCTTTTGCAGCATGTAGCCGACATGCCCGGCGGCATCGTCGACGCGGCGCCCGCCGACCTCGACATGGCCGCGGGTCGGCCGCAATAGCCCGGCAATGGCATTGAACAGCGTGGACTTGCCGCAGCCGGAGGGGCCGACGATCGCCAGCGTCTCGCCGCGGCGCAGCTCGAAATCCACTTTCCGGATCGCCTCGACCGGCCGGCCCTGACCATCGAAGGTGACGCCGACATTCTCGGCGCGCAGCACGATCGGCGCGGCGTCGGAAAGATTCTGCGCGAGCGCATTCATCGATCCACCTCCCTGCAGAAATCGAGCAGCGTGTCGTTGAAGACTTTTGGCGTAACCACGCTGAAGGCGTGCGCGCCCCAATCGACCTCGTGCACGCGCGCATCAGGAATGGCGGCGGCGAGCTCGCGGGTGAGATAGGCCGGCACCAGCGCATCGTCCTTGGCGGAGGACAGCAGCGTCGGCACGTTGATGGTCGCGAGGCGCCTGCCGCCCTCGAACGCCAGGAACATGTCGATGCGCTCGTTCATCGTCGCGACGGACGGGAAGTGCTTCAGGATGCGTTCCTCCTCGGCATCGAGATGCGCGATATTC
Source organism: Bradyrhizobium sp. CCBAU 11386 (assembly GCF_028128955.1). Taxonomy (NCBI): domain Bacteria; kingdom Pseudomonadati; phylum Pseudomonadota; class Alphaproteobacteria; order Hyphomicrobiales; family Nitrobacteraceae; genus Bradyrhizobium; species Bradyrhizobium sp. CCBAU 11386. The sequence continues at coordinate 20,181 of NZ_LBKA01000245.1, read as the reverse complement.
TCGGAGATCCATTGCGGCGGATAGAGGAACAGCGGCTGCGCCCTCACATAGGCCTGCGGGCCGGACTGATTGAGCAGTGCCTTGCGAATCTCGAAGCAGCGCCGCAGGAACGGGTCGGCACGGCCCCAGCCATTGACGACGACGAGACTGCGCAGGCGTTTGGGGTGACGCAGCGCAAGCTCGATGCCGACAATGCCGCCGATGGCGTGGCCGACCACATGCGCGGCATCGACGCCGGCGTGGTCGAGCACGCAGGCGATGTCGTCGGCCATGCCGGCGATGCTGCGGCAACCAGGAGCGCTGCGGCCGGTACCGACGTGGTCGTAGAGAATGACCTGGTGGCGCTCCGCAAGCGCATCGAGCTGCGGCGCCCAGAACGAGCCGCTGCCACCCATGCCGGCCGAGAGCACGACCGGCGTGCCGCGCCCGTGAACCTCGTAATAGATATCGGCGTCCTCGCCGCGTGCAAAAGCCATGACGTCCCAGCTATTGAAGTGACTTGAATTGGATCAGGAGAGCAGGCGCCGCTCGATCAGGTCGATCGCGCCGTACATCAAGAGCGCGACCACCATCAGCGTCGCGATGCCGACCCAGACGGCGTTGAGGTCGTAGAGGACGCCGGCGTAGTAGATCATGTAGCCGAGGCCCTCCTTGGAGGCGATGTACTCGCCGACGACGGCGCCGATCAGGGCGAAGCCGACATTGAGGCGGAAGGCTGCGACGATCCACGGCATCGCGCCGGGCACGATGACGGTGCGCCAGGTCTTCAGCCGGCTGGCGCCGAGCGAGCGCAACAGCTTGACGAGGTCGGTATCGACCTCCTTGGCTCCCTGGAGCGCGGTGATGACAGCGACGATGAAGGTGATGATCGCGGCGATCGCGATCTTCGAGGAGAGGCCGATGCCGAACCAGACGATGATCAGCGGCGCCAGGGCGATTTTCGGCAGGCCGTTGAGTGCGACGAGGTAGGGCCGCAGCACCGCGGCGCCGGTCGGGACCAGCCACAGCGCCAGCCCCGCCGCGCTGCCGAGCACCGTTCCGATCAGGAAGCCGGCGATCGCCTCCCAGGCGGTGAGCGCTGCGTCGCGCAGCAGCTCGCCGCTGCCGATCAGCTTGCCGGCCTTCGCGATGATGCCGCTGGGCTGGCCGTAGAGATAGACGGCGATCAGGCCGAAGCGGATCGCGAGCTCCCACGCCGCGAGCAGCGCCACCAGCAACGCGATCTGAAGCAGCGCGATGCGCAGCGCGGACGGCAGCTTGAAGCGTGTCCCGCCCGTCACCGCGGCCTGGCCGGCGTCGAGCACGGCCACCTCACGACCTCTTGTGCGCGATCGAGGCGATCTCGACGAGGCATGCGGGCTTCACGAGGCCGCACTGGATGCAGTAGCGCGCCGGCTTCTCGCCGGGAAAATACTCGGCATAGACCTTGTTGACCGCGGCGTAGTTCGCCCAGTCGGTGATGAAGATCGAGTTGAAGGTAACGTCGGCGAGGCTCGAGCCCGCTGTTTCCAGCACGCGCTTGATGGTCTCCAGGATGTGCCGGGTCTGGCCGGCGGCATCGCCCTGATGAACGACGTCGTTGTTCGCGTCGAAGGCCAGCGTGCCCGAAACGTAGATCACGTTGTCGGCCATCATCCCCGGCGAGAACGGGGCGATGGGCGCGTGGGTGCCCGGCGGAATAATGGCGCGGTCGGTCATGGCGTATCCTCTTTGGCTGGAACGGCTTCGGTCTGGGCAAAGGCGCGGCGGAAGTCGCTCGCAGACGAGACCCAGCCGAAGAATGTCTCGATGTTGAAGACGGAGGCTTTCTGGATGTAGTCGGGGCCGGCCTGGTGCGTCGCGTCCTCCAGCATCACGCCGAAATATTCGAGGTGGAAACCGTCGCGCAGCGTCGATTCCACGCAGACATTGGTGGCGATGCCGCAGAACACGAGATTGCGGATGCCGCGGGCGCGCAAAATGCTGTCGAACTGGCTGTTGAAGAAGCCGCTGTAGCGCGTCTTGGGCACCACGATGTCGCCGGGCTTCGGCTGCAACTCGTCGACCAGCGCGTAGTCCCAGCCGCCTTTGGCGAGCAGCTTGCCTTGCAGCTCGGGCCGCTTGCGCATCGTCTTCAGCGCGTTCGACTTGTGCCAGTTCGGCGAGCCCGGCCCGCCGGCCTCGACGTAATCAGCATCCCATCCATTCTGGAAGAAGATCACCGGAACGCCCGCGCCGCGCGCGACCGTCAACACATCCTGGATCGCCGTGATCGCGGCCTTGGCGCCGGAGATGTCGAAACCTGCGAGGTCGAGATAGCCGTTCGGCGAGGCGTAAGCGTTCTGCATGTCGACAACGACCACAGCGGTCTCGTCGACCGCGAGGCGAAGCGGCTCGGGCCGCGCCGGCAGCGTGACGTAGCGCGGCTCGCGCGCGGGAGAGGTATTCACTATCATCACGCCAGACCGAACTGCCTGGTCGCCTGTTCGGCGAAACGGTTGTCGACCATCTGGGCGTAGGGAAGGACGGATTGCACCGCGCCGCCGCCCTGCTCGAGCTGCATCGCACGGTCCCATTCGTCCGCGGAGATGGTCGGGTTGCGCGGGATAGCGGTCTTCGAGCCGAAGAAGTTTTTCGTCGCGCTGGCGACGACGGATGGCGTGACCTTCGGGAAATACTTTTCCGCGACCTCGGTGAAGACCGCGTTGTTCTCGTGCATCAGCTTCTGCGCTTCCGCGATCGCGTTGCAAAAACCCTGCACGGCGGCGGGATTGCTCGCGATCGTCTCTTCCGTCGCCATCGCGGTGGTGAAGCAGAGCGGGCCGAGCACGTCGGCAAAGGACAGCACGGGCACCAGGCCGAACTGCTCGGCGGCGATGCTGACGTCCCACTCGAAGGCGGTGGCGATGTCGGCGCGGCCGTCCTTCACCGCGGCGGCCTGCGCGCCGGGCGGCAGCTCGAGGAAGGTGATGCCCGCTTCCTTCGGGTCGAACTTGCCGACGGTCTTGATCGCGAAGGTCGGCACCTGGATCGTGGAGGAGGGGAATTTCAGCGTCGCGATCGTCTTGCCGCGCAGATCGTCGATCGTCTTGATCTTGCTGTCGGGCTTGGCGATGCCCCACATCGACACGCCGCCAACGATCTTTGCGATGTTCTTGATCTTGCCGCCCTCGCGGACCGCGTTGACCGACATACCGGGGCTGGTGACGCCGATCTGGCCGCGCCCGGAGAGCAGGATCGGCACCGGCAGCGCGATGCCCCCGGCGGTGGAGAGGTCGGCGTCGAGGCCGTGCTTGGCGAACAATCCCTTGTCCGCGGCGACATAGAGCGAGTTGTACATGCCGAGCCGGAGCGCCTCGGCGATCGCCATCTTGGTGCCATCGGCGAATCCCGGGGTGCTGAGACCGGCCAGCGGCGCCGTCGCCGCTCCCAGCAGCGAATATTTTATGAGGTCGCGTCTGTTGATCACGTCCCAGTCCTTTGACTTGTCAGAACAGTGGGTTACGCGCTGTTCTGCCTAATTGTTGATCGTCCCCGGTCTTCGCCCAAAATCCTTGCATTGGAGAATTTCATTAACAATCCGGAATAGAGAGATATATTTATAAGCCATGCTGATAGATCAGCTCGACCTCAAACAGCTCCGCGCTTTCGTTCGCGTCGTCGAAACCGGCAGCTTCAGCGCGGCGGCGCGCGCGCTCGGCATGTCGCAATCCGCCGTCAGCCAGGCGGTGCGCCAACTCGAGGAAAACTTGCGGGTGCGGCTGCTCGACCGCACCACGCGAAAACTCCAGCTCAGCAAGGTCGGGGCGGATTTCATGCCGGGCATCCAGCGCCTGCTCGCCGATCTCGATCGCCAGCTCCAGGATCTGCGCGACCTGCGCGAACATCGCCGCGGTCACGTCACCGTGGCCTGCGTGCCGTCGGTGGCGTTGCGGCTGATGCCGCGCGTGCTCGCCGCGTTTCAGCGCGAGCATCCGATGGTCGCGGTGACGCTGAAGGAGATTTCACGGCACCAGATCTTTGCGGCGCTGCGCGGCGGCGATGTCGATCTCGGCATTGCCAATGTCCCAGGCGACGATCCCGAGCTCGACGCCTCGCGCCTGCTCGTCGACAATTTCGCGCTGGTGATGCGACGCGATCATCCGCTCAGCGCGCGCGATGCCGTGAGCTGGGCGGAGGCGTCGAAAGCAGGCCTCGTGGTGATGGCATCAGGCACCGGCATCCGCCTCGAAATCGAGCGCGGTGTCGCCGAGCTTGGTCAGGGCACGCCGATCCATGAAGCCGAGCATCCGGCGACGTTGCTGGCGCTGGTCGAGGCCGGTGTTGGCGTGGCGCCGCTGCCGAGTCTCGCCTGGCCCGAGGCCAGCCATCCCGTGCTCACCTGGCGCAAGCTGGTCGATCCCGTGATCGAGCGTGAGCTCTATCTGCTCTGGCGCATCGGCCGCGATCTCTCGCCGGCCGCACGCGCGCTCCAGCGCGGCATTCTCGCGGGTGCGCAGGCGATCCGCGAACGGAGTCTGGCCGGCTGATTGCGCAGCAATCGACAACCCGGTGTCCCGTAGCCGGAGCAGTGATAGGTTGAACCTGCTACCGTCGCGGCCCGACCAACAGCATCCCGCCGGGCCGGGAGCGAGGTGATCCACGACGATGTTCGACAGAACCTACCGGCAGCGCCTCGAAGCTGATCTTGCGCAATGGGAAGCCGACGGCGTGATCGCGCCGGCGGCCGCCGTCTCGATCCGCAATGCGCTGCCGCCGCTCTCGCCCGGCATCAACATCGCCGTGGTCGTCGGCATCGTCGGCGGCCTGTTGATCGCAGCCGCATTCCTCGCCTTCGTCGCGGCGCACTGGACGGAGATCGCGCGGCTGCTGCGGTTCGCGATCCTGATTGCCGGCATGGTCGTCGCAGGGGGGCTTGGGGCGTGGTTCGCCAGCACGGGTCGCACGGTTCTCGCCGATCTCTGCGCCAGCATCGGTGCGATCATCTTCGGCGCGGGCATCGCGCTGGTTGGGCAGATGTATCATCTCGGCGAAGACTTCGCCGGCGGCATGCTGTTGTGGTCGATCGGCGCGCTTGCCGCGGCGCTGCTGACCGAATCGCGCGGCGCGCTTGCGGTCGCCCTCGTGGCCGCCTGCATCTGGACCTGCATGCGGATTTACGACGCGCCGGACGCGCAGCATCTTCCGTTCGTGGTGGTGTGGCTCCTTGCCGCCGCTCTGGCCTTTGCCTGGAATTCCCGCGTCGCGGCCCACCTCGTCGCGCTCGCGGTGCTTCCCTGGTGGATCGCGACGTCGTTTCGCTTCGAATTCGACGGGGCCCAGCCGTCATTCGTGCTTGCGAACGGCGCGGCCCTGCTGTTCGGCGCCGGGCTCGCGATCGCGGCCGCACCGTCGCCGAGGGCGTTGCGGCTTGGGGCCGTCCTGTCGATCTACGGGGCGTTTTCGCTGGCCGCCGTCGCGTTCCTGGAGGTGACGACGGTCGACGACATCATCCGCTTCCGGACCGGCACTGCGCCAGCTCAACCGATTTGGGCCATTCTGTGCGGGGGTGCCGGCGTGATCCTTGCCCTCGCGTCCGCCGCAATCACCCGGCGCGCAGGAGAAGTCCTGGCAGGATGTTCAATCGGGCTCGTCCTGCTCGCGGCGCCGCTCTGGCCGGCATCCACGGCCGGCGAGCCCTGGTTCGCTTATGCCGCGCTGCTCTGCGCCATGCTGTGCCTCGTCGTGTCAGGCATGCTCGACGAGGTGCGTCCGCGGATCGTTGCCGGCTGGCTCGGGATCGCCGGCGTCATCGCCGGCATCACCTGGGCGGTGAAGGGCTCGCTGCTGCGCCGCTCGGCCTTCCTTGCGGCGGCCGGAATCGTCGCCGTCGCATTTGCAACCGCGCTCAATCGCGCGCTGCCGAGGACCGGGCGATGATGGAGATGGTCGCATCCGTTACAAAACTCTGGCAGCGCATCCCGAAAGCCGTGCTGTTCGGCGTCGCCATCCTGCTTCAATGCGCGCTGCTCGTCCTGATGGTTGCCGATCGCATGCAGATCCTGCGCGATGGCCATGAGGTGACCTTGCAGACGCAGCCGGTCGATCCTCGCGATCTCCTGCGCGGCGATTATGTCGTGCTGCGCTACGACATCTCGCAGCTGCCGGCAGGCGCACTCGCCGGCAAGCCCGCCGCCGAGCGCAATACCGTCGTGTTCGTCAAGCTCGTGCCCAATGCCAACGGGCTTTACGAGGCGGTCTCGGTGTTCGCCGAGCCTGTTCCTGTCACGTCTCCGGAAATCCTGATCCGCGGCCGCGTCAGCTATTCCTGCGGTTCGCCAAGCCCCATCTTCTGCGATAAGCTGACCATCAAATACGGTCTCGAAAGCTATTTCGTGCCCGAAGGCGAGGGCAAGAAGCTCGAGCAGGCCCGCAACCAGCAGAAGCTGCGGGTCGTCGCCGCGGTGCTGCCCTCGGGCCGCGCCACCATCAAGCGGCTGCTGCTCGACGGCGAGCCGGTGTACGAGGAGCCGTTGTACTAAAGCGCGATGAGATTGGGATGAATCGTCATCGCGCTTTAGATCATTGTTTGAGCATGATCTTTTCGGAAAACCGCTGCGCACTTTTCCGGATCATGCTCTAGCGGTCGATCTGTTTCGCCTTCAGCGCCCGCCGCAGCACGTCCCACATCCTGGGATCGCTCATCTGCGCTACGTTGAATCGCATGAGGTGCGATGCCGTCTGCGACACGCTGAACACGTTGCCCGGTGCGAGCACGACGTTCTCCTCGAGCGCCGCGCGCGCAACGGACGTAGCATCCTGTCCGCCCGCGAGGCGGCACCAGAGGAAGAAGCCGCCGCGCGGCACAAGCCACGGCTCGATGCCCAGCGCCTGGAGCTTGCGTGCCACCTCACGCCGGGCGCGTGTGAGCCTTTGCCTGAGCTCGTCCATGTGCTTGCGATAGCTGCCGCCGGCCAAGACACCGGCGATGATGTCGGTCGCAACCGGGCTCGGGCCGCCAAAACTGGTTGCGACCTGGAGATCGACGAGATGCTCGATCCAGTCGGCGCGCCCGGCGATGTAGCCGCAGCGCACCGAGGCCGACAGCGTCTTGGAGAAGCTGCCGATGCGGATCACGCGATTGAGGCCATCGAGTGCGGCCAGGCGCGGCGAGCGTTCCGGCTCGAAGTCGCCAAAAATGTCGTCCTCGATGATGGTGAGGTCGTGTGCCGCGGCCGCGGTCAACAGCCGGTGCGCGATCTGGAGCGATAGCGTCGCGCCGGTCGGATTGTGCAGCGCTGAATTGGTGATGTAGAGCCGTGGCCGCTCGCTGGTGAGGATCTGCTCGAAGCGCGCGATATCCGGACCCGACGGCGTGTAGGGCACGCCCACGATCTTGGCCTGATGCGCGCGCAACAATGCGCTAAAGTTGAAGTAGCAGGGATCGTCGACCAGCACCGTGTCGCCGGGGCGAAGCAGGAAACGGCAGACGAGGTCGGTCGCTTGCGTGCCCGAGCCCGTCAGCATCAGCTGGTCGACCGATGCCTCGATCGCGTCTTCCGCAAGGCGCGTCAGCAGCAGCCGGCGCAGTGCGAGCGAGCCCGAGGTCGAGCCGTAATTGGTCAATACGCTCGCGTCAGTGCGGGCGAGTGCGCGCGCGGCGCGGCGCAAGGCCTCTTCCGGCATCCACTCCGGCGGCAGCCAGCCGCAGCCGGGTTTGAGCACGCTTTCGTCGGCATCGAGCGACTGCCGCGAGACCCAGAACGGATCGACCGCACGGTCGCGGCGCGGCTCGACCTCGGTCAACGCAAGCGGCGGCGTGACGGTCGGCGAGACATAAAAGCCCGAGCCGCGGCGGGGGCGGATCAGGCCCTCGGCGGCGAGGCGATCGTAGGCCTCGACGACGGTGGAGGGCGAAACACCCATCGTCGCGGCAAGGCTGCGGATCGACGGCAGGCGGTCGCCGGCCCCGAGCGCGCGGCCCGCGACCTTGGCGCGGATCGCGCTCATCACGTCAACGGTCCGGGTGCCGCCCCGGCCCTTCGGTTGCGCCCAATTGTCCAAGGTGTACTGCCTTCTATACCCATACAGTTTGGCTGGATTGTACTGGATTGTGGCTGTTCCTGCTACCGGGGAAGGCCGAGTATCGCCGCCCAAAAAGCGAGGCGGATATGCAGTCTGTGGGCAGCGGCTGGGGCAACGGGCTTCTCGGCGTCATCATCTTCAGCGGCTCGCTGCCGGCGACGCGCGTGGCGGTCGGCGGCTTCTCTGCGCTGTTCCTGACGTCCGCGCGCGCGGTCATCGCCGCGCTGATAGGTGCGGCCGTGCTCGGCCTGCTCCGTCAGGCGCGGCCGCAGCGCAACGATCTCGCCTCGCTTGCCATCGTCTCGATCGGCGTGGTGGTCGGCTTTCCCCTGCTGACGGCGCTTGCGCTCCAGCACATCACCTCCGCGCATTCGATCGTTTTCATCGGCCTCTTGCCGTTGTCGACCGCGATCTTCGCCGTGCTGCGCGGCGGCGAGCGGCCGCAACCCTTGTTCTGGCTGTTCGCGATCCTCGGCAGCGCCACGGTGGCCGGCTTTGCTCTCTCCAACGGCGGCGCGGCGTCAATCACCGGCGATCTGCTGATGGTCGCCGCGATCGTCTTGTGCGGGCTCGGCTATGCCGAAGGCGCCGCTTTGTCGCGCCGCCTCGGCGGCTGGCAGGTGATCTCCTGGGCGCTGCTGCTTGCGGTGCCGCTGATGGTGCCGGTCGCGATCCTGACCTGGCCGTCGACATGGAGCGGCATCACTGCGCCGGCCTGGATCGGGCTCGCTTACGTCTCGATCTTCAGCATGTTCGTCGGCTTCATCTTCTGGTACCGCGGCCTTGCGATCGGCGGCATCGCGCGGGTCGGTCAATTGCAGCAGCTCCAGCCGTTCTTCGGTCTCGCGCTCGCCGGCTTGCTGCTGCACGAGCCGGTCGCATGGAGTATGATCGCCGCGACCGCGCTCGTGGTCGCCTGCGTCTTCTTCGCGCGGCGGTTTGCATGACGACACCCCATCAGGTCTGCTTGCCGCCGGGCAGCGCCTTTTCGATCCCGGGCAGTCGCGCGATCTGCTCGGCGAGGAAGTCGACCAGCAGCCGCACCCGCGCGATGCCGGACCGCTCCGGCACGATCAGCATGTTCAGTGGAACGGGAGGCGGCGAATAGTCCGGAAGCACGCGTTCGAGTCTGCCGGCGGCAAGAAGGTCCCCGACCAGCCAGAGATGGGCCGGCGCAATGCCGCGACCGGCAGCGAGCGCCTCTCGTGCGGCAAGCCCGTGATCGACACGCAATCGCCCGGACAAAGGCACCGCATGGCGGCCGCCGCGGCGCCCGTGCAGCACCAGCACATCGCTGCCGGCGATGTTGGACATCCCCACTGCCTCGTGTTTGGCGAGATCTTGCGGGCGCGCGGGCCTGCCGCGCATGGCCAGATAGTCGGGTGAGGCCACAAGCACCCGGCGCGACCGGCCAAGAGGCTTGAGCTTCATCGAACTGTCGGTGAGCGGGCCCAGGCGGACCGCGACGTCGACACCTTCGCGCATGAGGTCGATCCGTTCGTCCGTCAGGCTGAGATCCACTGATACGTCCGGATAGCGGTCCTGGAAGGCGAAGACAAAACGGCTGACGTGGAGAACGCCGAAGGCCGCCGTGCAGGAGGCGCGTACCGTCCCGGCAGGCGCGCCGCGCGTGCTGCGTGCCTCTTCGCCGGCCTGCTCGACAAGGCGCAGGATCTGTACGCAATCGGCGTAGTAACGGCGCCCCTCGTCGGTCATGGTCACCCTGCGCGTCGTTCGCGTGAGCAGCGGCACGCCGACCGCTTGCTCCAACTCCCGAATGTGCCGCGTGACGGTCGACTGGCCGAGACCGAGCTCGCGTGCCACCGCGGGTAGGTTTCCCCGCTCGGCGACCCGCACGAAGCTGCGCATGCGATCGAGCGAAACCTCCAATCTATCCATTTTTCGGCATAATCCTATCCATTGCCGATATCTAGCGGATTGCGGCCCGTCGGGCTAGTTGCTGTGCGAAATCATCAATCATTGGTGCTGATCATGAAAGTGTTGATCGTCTTCGCTCATCCCGAACCGCGCTCGCTCAATGGCGGGCTGCGCGATGTTGCCGTCAGGTCCCTCGAGGCGCAGGGCCACGAGGTGCGGGTGTCGGATCTTTACGCCCAGCGCTGGACATCGGATGTCGATCGCGCGGACTTCCCCTCGCTGCCGGCGGACACGCGACTTGCGCCTGCCGCCGCATCCAAGCAGGCGTTCGAGGCCGGCACGCTGACCGCCGACGTCAAAGACGAGATCGAGAAGCTGCTGTGGGCGGATGTGCTGATCCTGCAATTCCCACTGTGGTGGTTCAGCATGCCGGCAATCCTCAAGGGCTGGGTCGACCGCGTGTTCGCCTACGGCTTCGCGTACGGTGTCGGCGAGCACAGCGATAAGCGGTGGGGCGACCGTTACGGAGAGGGGACGTTGGCAGGCAAACGCGCGATGCTGATCGTGACGGCGGGCGGCTGGCAGGAGCATTATTCGGCACGAGGGATCAACGGGCCGATCGACGACCTGCTGTTCCCGATCAATCACGGCATTCTCTATTATCCGGGATATGAGGTTCTTCCGCCGTTCGTGGTCTATAAATGCGACAAGCTTGACGAAGCCGCTTACCAGGCGGTTGCCGAAAGTCTGCGCGAGAGGATGCGAACACTTGCGACGACCTCGCCCATTCCCTATCGGCGCCAAAATGGCGGCGACTACCTGATTCCGGGCATGCAGCTCCGCGCGGGGTTCGAGCATCCCGCGGCGAGCGGCTTCGCGCTTCACGTCGAGCGGGCCGAGTCGCACGGCTCGCGTGCCGAGCCGCAGCCGACGGATGTTCGCGCGGCAACTGCCTAGGTCTGCGAATTGCCTTGCATGACGGCGAACGCGTGCGGGATCACGATACCCGCACGCGGTGCGCCGGAAAAGCTTCGACGCAATCGATCATGCACGGGCGCGAACTTGATCGCCGCGAACGCGCTCACTCCATCACCGTCTTCGTCAGCGTGCTCCTCGCGAATTTCTTCAGCGGCATCGGCTTGCCGAACAGAAAACCCTGCACGAGGTCGAAGCCGATCTCGTTCGCGGCGACGAGGTCGGCGCGGCTCTCGACGCCCTCGGCGATCGTGCCCGCACCATAGCCCTGCGCAAGCTCGACGATGTGACGGCACACCGTGCGCTTGAGGCGGTCATTGCCGCTGCCGGTGACGAAGTGCCGGTCGGCCTTCAGCTTGATGAAGGGGAGCTTGTTCAGGTCCATCAGCGACGGCCAGTTGGCGCCGAGATTGTCGATCGACAGGCCGATATTGTGCAGGCGCACTTCGCGCGCCACCTCGCCGAGGACATCGAGGTCGCGGATCGCCTCCTCGCTGTCGATCTCGATCGTCAGTCCGCCGAAGGCCGGATGCGTCGGCATGCGACGGCAGAGGTCGCGCACGGCCTGCGGCTCCTTCAGATACGAGGCCGGCAGGTTGATCGAGAGGTCGACTGGGCTCTGCTGCTCCAGCAGATAGTGCCAGTCCTGCACGGCGCGCTCGATCACGAATTCCGAGAGATCGCGCAGATGCGGATCGTGTGCCTCGGGAACGAAATAGGCGGGCGGCACCACGCCCCAGGTCGGGTGGCGCATCCGCACCAGCGCCTCGGCGCCGCTGCGGATCAGCGTCCGCGCGTCGATCTTGGGCTGGTACCACAGCTCGAGCCAGCCGGCATGCAGGGCCTCGCCGACATGCACGGCCGGGCTCGGCGCCGGCTCCTCCGGCAGCAGCATCGCGACGCGCTCGCGCAGCGTCTCGGCGGCAAAGGGCGTGGTCAGCGGCGGCAGCATCGCAAGGCCATATTCCTCGCCGACCTGCTGCACGGCCCTGACGATGATCGACTCGCGGGCGCCGACGGCGAGAACCTTGCCGTCGAAGGCCTCGCGCACCAGCGTCTGCAGAAATGTCCCGGGCTCGATGCCGTCGGCGGCGATTCCGAGCAGGATCAGGTCCGGCAATTCGCTCGTCAGCACGGTTTGCAGCTCCTCCGCGCTGGCGCATTCGGTCGTGACGAAGCCGAGATCCTCCAGCACCTCGGCGAGGAAAGCACGCAGATGGCGCTTGCCGTCGGCGACGCAAGCGCGCGGCGTTACCTTTCGCCGCCCGAAGGTTTTGGGCCTTCGTCCGGCGAGTTCTACAATTTGATCGTTCATCTCAAGCCACTCCCGTTCGGCGACGGTGTTAGCGATGGGAGCAGTTTCAAATATGGAGGGCTTCAGTCGATTGTCGGATTATCTGGGTAACGTTAAAGCCCTCATCATTCCTAAAATTGTTCGGATCTCGTTCGAGAAGTCTTTACGTCTGACCGCGTGTGACGGACGCATGACACGGTCATCGCGAGAGATTTTTTGAAAGCTGCGGCCGGTGCGAGAGCAAGGCCGGTGTCCTGCAATTGGACGACGCCGTTCGCGCTTCGCCCAATTGAATAACGATGGTCTTCAATTGCCTGTGGCCTTGTCGTGCTGAGCCATGCCGACCGCCTTGTAGTCATAGGTCGGATAGAACTCGGTGCGGTACGCGCCCCACGCGGTATCCTCGATGACGCGATTGACTTCGCGCAGTCGCGAGGCCGGCAGCCGCAGCGTTATCACCTGGCCGATGCCCATCATCACGTACCAGCTCACGACCTCGATTCCGGGCGGCGGAAACGCCTTGCGGAATCCCTGCTTGTCGAGCTGCGCATTCAGCTCGTCGAGCGGGCGGGACTGGTCGTGCTTGAAGAAGACGGTGAGCAGCACCGCGTTGTCGGCGGTCGGCGCGGCATTGCCTTGCGGCGGCGAGGTCTGCGCCATCGTTGTCGATGTGAGCGCCAGCGCGCCCGCAAGCAGGGCCGCCATCGTCAATATCCGTCGGTTCGATCTCATCGCGAATTCCTTCCCAATGTGCACGCAGTGCACCGGAGAATAGGAGCGACGGCTACGGCCGAAGAACTCATTTTCGCGCGATGCGCGCAAGTTCCGCCTCCGCTCGTGACGGTTCTGCGACAATGCGCGCGGCCGCGACGGCGCAAGTGTGAAACAGATCACATGCGGCTTGCTGCACCTGCGCTATTGCTCCAGGCAGCCGGTGGTGGGCTGTCGAGGATCGCAGCAATGACGACGCGGCGAATATTGTATTGGTGGTTCAGGTTCGTGCTGTCAGGGCGATTTCTCGATCGCTTCCTGTGCCTGCCGCGCGCGCATTGATTGCGCGGCCGGATGTCAGGTCTGTCCGATCAATTTGCGAAACGCCGCCGCGCCGTCCTGCACGGCGTCGCGTCCCTTCCAGGCCAGGTAGGACAGCTTGCCGCCGAGCGTATCGTGGCTGCGTAGCCGGCGCGAGCCGAGAATGTGTCCGACATTGTCCGGGAAGCGGCTCACCTCGGCGGCCACCAGCGCCGCGATCGCGTCCATCAATTGCTGGAGGCGGACGCCCCATTCGCAATGTTCGATGCCGTCGATGCGGACCTTGAGCGCATATTCGGTGTCGTAGATTTCGGCGAGCAGGTCGCGGGCGACCAGCACCCGGTTGTGCCGGAGCGCGATCCTGAGAGCGAGGCGCTTGTCGTCGAGCCGGTCGAGCACCATGGCAACGACGCAGGCATAGGGCGTGGCGGCGACGTCGGCCGCGCTCTTGCTCGCGGCGGCCCTGGTGGCGAGGCGCACCAATTGCCAGGACGTCTTCAGCCGCCGCGCCACCAGCGCCAGCGCGAAGGGCAGCGCCTCGGGATGAGCCTTCTTGAAGGCATCGAGCTGCGCGGTGATCTGGGCGACCTGGCCGTCGTCGAATTTCGCGATCTTCTCGGGCAGCTTTTCGTTGAACTTCGGCAGCGCGGCGCCGGCGCGCAGCACCTGCTGCATCTTCTTGACGTCGTCGAAGGCGCTGCGCGAAGCCGTGTATTGCGCGAGCTTGCCGCGGGCGAACTCGGTGCTCTCCACTGATGCGAGGGTGTTCTCGAGGACCTTGACGACCTTGGTCTGGAAGGTCGACGCGATCTTCAGCACTTCCTTCGGGTTGTTGGCGGCGACCTGGTCGTTGATCGCCTTGATGTAGTCGCGCGCCATGGTCGGCAGCAGGTCGCGGCAGATCCACTCCCAGATCGGGGTGAGGGTGTTGCGCGAAATTCGCCCCATATTGGCGTGCTCGGGTGCGCCGTCGATCAGCAGCAGCTCGAGCGGCGCGAAGAAATAACGCGAGGGGCTGGTGGCGCGCGCCTGGGTCGATCCGTCCTTGCGAAACTCGGCGCGCAGGCGGGCCTGGACGTCGGCCGAGCCGGGCATGTCGATGCCGCACAGCTCGAGCCGCTCGAGCTCGCTGAGCAGACAGCTGCGTGAGAGCGGCGTCAGCCGCTGCAAGAATTCCGACAGCCGATCGATCTCGTTCATGGCACGCAATCTTCCGCAACGATTCCAGCAAGCCTACCGGCCCAATGCATGGAGGCATTTGCGCGCTCTCAATCGGATCTAGAGAAGCAAGTCGCCGTTAATTTATCCGTAAAATCCGGGGGCGGCGGACGACCGTCTGTGGAGACGGCGGTTAAGGAGGCTTCGGCCCCGTTTGCCCGGGATTTGGGCGAAATTCTCAACCTTTGCATGGTCAAAGTCGGCTTCGTGCAAGCATAAATTGTGCCGATGTCGGCATTTCAGCGCAAAACTGCCAAAATTACCGTAGTCTTACGGAGCAAAAAGTTAACCACAGATCGGCCCGGGTTCCGCTAAACAGGTCACATGGGGTCACAGAACGATACGGCGACCGATTCGGGGCCGTCGGAATGGTACGAAAGCAGCACTGCTCCGGCTGAAGAGCTCGATTTCGTCCGCCTGAACGCCGCCCGCGCCAAGGCCGCCGACGAGATGGCCGCCGCCATCGCCCGCGAGCTCAACGGCCCCCTGACTGCGCTCCTGCTCTACATGGGTGAGATCAAGCATCACAGCGATCAGTTCGCGCCGGTTACGGGCGACCGTGCCTATTTGCAGCGGGTGGTGGAGAATGCGCTGACGCAGACCGAGCGCGTTTGCGGCCTGGTCAAGCAGCTTGCCGGTCCCCACAAGGGCGACTCGCCGATCCCGTCCCGGATCGAGGACGCCGAATCGAAGGCCGCCCGTGTGCCGCAGCCGCAGCGCGTGCCGAGCGCCGAATTCCTGGGCCTGTCGGGCCAGAAGCGGCTGACCAAGCGCGAGCGCGAGGTACTCCGGCTGATCAGCGAGGGCTATTCGAACAAGCAGGGTGCGCTTCGGATGCAGATCAGTCCGCGCACGTTCGAGAGCCATCGCGCCGAGGCGATGCGCAAGCTCGGTGCGCGCAACACCGCGGACCTCGTCCGCGCAGCGCTGCTGCATTCGATCGATTGAGGTTCTTGTCTTGCGCCGCCGGTGGCGGCGCGGGGCCGGAGAAGCCGATCGCGTTCAGAAATAGTCTTCGGAGAAGGGACGCGCGCGCGAGATGGGGCGCGGCGGTTTGATCTCTTCCTTCGGCGCGTTCGGAATGATCGTGATGGTCCAGCGGGGAGGGATGCTCGATTCCTGCTCCAGCACCGAGCGCACGAAGCCAGTCACCGTCGACTCGCCAGCCCTCACCGTCGCCATCCGGCCGTTGAACTGTGCGATGCGAAAGCGACGGACCTCCTTCTGGTCCACAGTCTCGTAGGTGAACATGGAAACCCTCCTGGTTTCCCGCGACTATCGCCAGCTATGATTAGCCATCTGTGAAAATCCCAAACCGTAGAAGTACGGCGGGGTTGCGTAGGTCTCGTTATGCCTGCGGCTCCTGCGCGCGCGCGGCGGCGTAGGCGGCATCCATGCGCTCCAGGAGATCACTGAATTCGGCCTCGCCGAGCGTCTCCGCGGTCTTCTCCAGCCGCAGCGCCAGCGCCGCGAGCCGGACATAGCCGAACGTCCCGGCCGCGCTCTTCAGCGAATGCGCTTCGCGCGCAATTTTTGTGGGGTGCTGCGCGAGCGAGAGCGTGCGGAACAGTTGCAGGCGCGCGCAGGTCTCGCTCCAGAACACGGCGCGCACTTCGCCGGCGCCGTCCTCGCCGATCTCGCGCACCAGCGCCGCGTACGCGCCCGGCTCGCGCGCGGGCTCGGCATTGAGCGCTTCCTGCGCAGGCGCAACGGTCATTTCAAGCATGGCTTTGCCTGCCTTGATCACGGTTCGTTTGTCGCGCGGCGCGTCCGGCGCGAGGTTCGGCCCGTGTCTACGGCATTTGAATTTCAGTTCCGGTAGCAGGACGGCGGGTGTTTGCAGGCCGGCATTAGCTGCAGGTTTACCACGCGACGGCGCCGGTCAGCGCTGGCCGAGCAGGCGGTCGTACTGGGCCTTCACGGTGGCGTAGCATTCGCACGCGGTCTGGCGCAGGCCGTCCAGGTTCAGGATCTGGATGTGCCCGCGGCTGTAGTGGATGAAATTGGCCTGCTGCAAGGTGTTGGCGACCAGCGACACGCTGTTGCGCCGCGCCCCGATCATCTGCGCCATGGCCTCCTGGGTCAGCAGCAGCCGGTAGTCGCCCGACAGATCATGGGTGTGCAACAGGCAGCGCGATAGCCGCGATTCCACCGGGTGGGCGGCGTTGCAGCCCGCGGTCTGCTGGACCTGCGCGTAAACCGCCAGCCCGTGGCGCGTGAGCAACGCCCGCAGGGTGCCGCTCTGGTCGGCCGCGATGCGCAGCCGGTCGAGATCCATCACCGACGCGACGCCGGGAATCAGCATGATTGCCGTGTTCAGCGCGCATGTATCGCCCATGGTCGAGAGCGTGCCGAGCAGGCTGTCGCGGCCGATCATGGCGACCTGCACGTGCTCGCCCTTGGCGAGCTTCACCACCAGCGAGATGACACCGCGGTGGGGAAAGAAGGCGCGCTTGAGCGTCTCGCCGGCCTCGACCAGCACGGCCTCGTGCGGCAGATCGACCGTGCGCAGGTACGGGCGGATCAACTCATAATCGTCCGCCGACAGCGCGGACAGGAAACCGTTGGAGGGACGCGCCATCGTTTCCAAAGCTGCCTCCCGTCTCGTCAGGCAGGGACTTGCGAGAGCGAATTTGCCGATCCCGGCACGGGTAAGCTCCATCATGTTCCCGTCGGGATATATAGGCAATTGAGACAAGATGTCCGGGTGCGGCGTCACCCCTGCGACGCTGTGTGCACCTCGGCATGCAGATCGGCCGCGTCGAGCTCTCGTCACCGCGGCGCTCCGAGCAGGCGTGAATGGAAGGCCTTGACCGTCGCATAGCAGTCGCAGGACGTCGCCTCCAGCGCGCGCAGGTCGATGATTTCGATCTGCCCGCGGGTGTAGCGAATGATGCCAGCCCGCTGCAGCGCATGCGCGACGAGAGAAATGGCGTTGCGCCGCACGCCTATCATCTGTGCCAGCGCCTCCTGTGTCAGCGGGAGGATCGCGCTGTCGGAGAGGTCGTGGGCCCGCAAGAGCCAGCGCGTCAGCCGGGCCTCGACCGGGTGCAGCGTGTTGCAGAGCAGCGATTGCTGCGCATGTGCGAGCAGAACCTGCTCATGACGCACCATCAGACTTCGAAACGGGACGCTCGCGGCGGCGATCGTCCGGAAAGCCGCGATTTCAAAGCATGGAAGCCGTGCCGGGGAAGAGCACGACCGCGTCCGTCGGCGCGACGCCGTCGGCAAGCGCCGCGCCGCCGCCCACGACGCTGTCGCGCCCCAGCATCGCGATCTCGATCATTTGTCCTTCGGACAAGCCCAGCGTGATCGAAACGGATCCGCCGTGCGGGAAGTAGACGTATCTCAATGCGGCGCCCGCCTCGCCCAAGACAGATTCCCTGACCATTTCGACTGTCGCGAGATGGGGGCGCAGCAGGTTGAAATCCGCCGCATCGAGCATTTGCAGCAACTGATTGGGCGGGGAGCCGCTCGCGGTCATGCAGGATCAATTCCGGCGCGTTCAATCTACGATCGACGCCGCGCCCGTTTCGTCGGTCAAATTGCACGGCAATAGAGCATATTGTACAGGTTGTGTAGCTGTCCATATACCCGTTAGAGGGCAGACAGGCTGCCGCATTTACGGCGGAAATAAGTACTGCGCGCTGATTCGCTCGGGAACTTTCGCGCCAGTCCTGCGAGGGTGCGCAGGAAAAAGCGGCAGGGGGGCCTTCATGACCGGCAGCACTGTATCCGCGCTGCGATCGGACGCCGGTCAGTCCGCGCAGCCTCGTCTATCGGACGAGCGGTTACAGCAACCGGACATCGCTCCGAACCATGGCGCCGCATGGCTGCAGATTTCGCATCCGTCGTTTTCGTTTTCCTGGCTCCGCCAAAGATGTTTGCGACTGTCAATTCTTCGATCCCAACCAGAGGAGAAAGGCGTGCCCCACGGTTCAATTATTGAATCGCCGAAACTGGAAGCTCAAACGGGGACAGAAAGTCTGCACCATATTCTCGTTGTCGACGACGACCCGATGGTGTGCATGGCCATCGAGGTCTATCTCCAGCGAAATCATTTTCGGGTGACGATTGCCGAAGGAGGCGAGGTCGGACTGCGCGCCCTCGAACACGAGCATTTCGATCTGATGATCATCGACATCTTCATGCCGCACATGCGCGGCTTCGAATCGATCAGGATCTTCCACGAGCGGGCGCCCACCATTCCGCTGATCGCGATGTCCGGCTACGCTTTCGCAAATCTGAATTCACCCGCTCCCGATTTCCTCCGGATGGCGCTCGAGCTCGGCGCGGCACGCTGTCTGCGCAAGCCGTTCACGCCGCACGCGTTGCTCGCCGCCATCAAGGATTGCCTCGCGGAGCACCGTTCCGATGACGTTGCCTCGGCCGCGCGCCTGGGTTAGCGCGGCGCAGGCCGTCGTGGCGGCGGGGTAAGCATCTGTTTACTACAAACGCGGGCCTTGCGGATCCCGGCAGGGCACGACGCGACGGTCGCGAGAGCGCTCCCGATCGCGGCCGATCGGCTTCGATCCCACGCGGGCCGTGCATATCGTCCTTCACGAGCAGGACTTTTCGCGCGCGTCGTCTCGGCGTTATCGGCGCGTTTACCTAACGCTTCCTTTCGTGACGGTTCGGGGCCGGTTTTGCCGAAAATCGCTGCCGCGTGCGGCCGACCCGCAAAGTTCTCTTCAATATCCGTATTAGCACGGAGGATGAAATTAACGGGACCGTGAAAGGGGATGTCTAACGATCCACGCGCGGACTTCCGTCGATGCCAAGCGTGGCTCAGGCGCCGAAGCCCAGCTCAGTAAGGCGTAGCTCATGGATGATCTGTTGCGGGAGTTTTTGACGGAGACCAGCGAGAGCCTGGACACCGTCGACAATCAGCTGGTGAAGTTCGAGCAGGAGCCGAACAACGCCAAGATCCTGGATAACATCTTCCGCCTGGTCCACACCATCAAGGGTACGTGCGGCTTCCTCGGCTTGCCGCGTCTGGAAGCGCTGGCGCATGCCGGCGAGACGCTGATGGGCAAGTTCCGTGACGGCATGCCGGTGACGGGGCAGGCGGTGACGGTGATCCTGTCCTCGATCGACCGCATCAAGGAGATTCTGGCCGGCCTCGAGGCGACCGAAGCGGAGCCGGAGGGTACCGACCGCGATCTCATCGACAAGCTGGAAGCGATGGTCGAGCAGGGCATGGCCGCAATGTCAGGCTCGGCGCAGCCGATGCCGGCGGCGGGTGCTGCTGCTCCCGTTGCCGACGCCCCGGCGCTGGCGCCGGAAGCGCCGGCCGCCGCCGCACCTGCGCCGGCCAAGGAGATGACCACGGGGGCGCTGATCGACCAGACCCTGGAGCGCCCGCTGCGCCCGGGCGAAGTGTCGCTCGACGAGCTGGAGCGCGCCTTCCGCGAGACCGCCATTGAGGCGCCGGCCCCCGCGCCAATTGCCAAGGCTGAACCTGCACCGGCGCCGGTCGCGGAAGCCCCGGCCCCTGTCGCCAAGGAAGCTGTCAAGGAAGCTGCGAAGCCCGCCAAGGAGAAGGCCGCGCCGAAGAAGTCGATGGCCGACGAGGGCGCCTCCGAGGGCGACCGCATCGCCAACCAGTCGATCCGGGTCAACGTGGATACGCTGGAGCATCTGATGACCATGGTCTCGGAGCTGGTGCTGACCCGCAACCAGCTGCTGGAGATCAGCAGGCGCAACGAGGACACCGAGTTCAAGGTGCCGTTGCAGCGCCT
>NZ_LBKA01000244.1:0-117943 GCF_028128955.1 Bradyrhizobium sp. CCBAU 11386 | reverse complement strand
TTACAAGGTGCGCACCGCCAGACGGCGCCCGAGGAGACCTGCCATGACCGATCCGAACCGCATCATGCTGTATTATTCGCCGCAAAGCCGCGCCACCGGCACGCGGGTGCTGCTGGAGGAACTGGGGGCTCCCTACGATCTCCATGTCCTCAACATGAAGGCCGGCGAGCAGCGGCAGGGCGCCTATCTCGCGATCAACCCGCTCGGCAAGGTGCCGGCGATCCGCCATCGCGATGCGCTGGTGACCGAACAGGTCGCGATCACGATCTATCTCGCGGATCTGTTTCCGCAGGCCGGGCTGACGCCCGCGTTGAACGATCCGCTGCGCGGCCCTTATCTGCGCTGGATCGCCTATTACGGCGCGTCGTTCGAGCCGGCCCTGATCGACAAGTTCATGCAGCGTGAGCCCGCGCCGATCACGCAATCGCCCTATGCCGATTACGACACCATGCTCGGCGCGCTCGAGGCGCAGCTGTCGAAGGGCCCGTATCTGCTCGGCGAGCGCATGACGGCCGCCGACGTCCTGTGGGGCGTCGCGCTCAGCTGGACCATGATGTTTGGCATCGTGCCGAAAAAAGATGTATTCGTTCGCTATGCCGAGCGCATGACCTCGCGTCCCGCGTTCCAGCGGATCAATGCCGCCGACGGTGAGATGGCGGCGCAGCATGCCGCGGCTGCTGGTGGTTGAATGAACCAGGGTTGCAGATGACGAAGCCGATGCACACGACCAACTGCTTCAACACCTTCATCCAGGTGGCTGAAGACTGTCCCGCGCGTACTGGCGAGCAGCCGCCGCTCCGGGCGGGGAAGCCGACGGTGGCGTGCCTGCAATACGGGATGATCGCCAAGGCGCCCTACAAATACACGTCTGACGACGTGATCTTCGCGACGTCTGCGCCGGGACGCGATCTCGACGTGAAGGCGACGAAAACGGAGAAGCATGCGGCCCGCGAAGCGTTCTTTTCCCGGGGGCAGGCGTGCATGAGGGCGTCGAGCCTGGGCAAGCGCTTCGGCTGGGGCGTTCATGCCGACAGTGAGGGCCGGATCGCGATCTACGCCATCGACAGCAAACGCTACCAGGCGCTCGTCCGCGATCCCAAGCTCACGCAGGTGCGCGCGATGCGGTCGAAGCGAGCCTGATCAGAATTTTGGCGGCCGCTTCTCCGCGAACGCCTTGATGCCTTCCTTGATCTCGTCGCCGCGCATGCTGTCGCGGTGGCGCTGGTCGGCGGCTTGTTCGTCCAATTCGCCGCGGGCGAACTCGTTGATGGCGCGCTTCATGCCGCGCATCGCCTGTGGCGCGTTGCCGGCGAGGACGCCGGCGAGCTTGTCGACCTCCTCGTCCAGGAATTCCACCGGCACCATGGCGGTGAGATAGCCGATGCGCAGCATCTCCGGCGCGCTGATCTTCTGCGCGGTGAGGAACAGCCTTTTGGCATTGTCGACGCCGAGCCGCGTCACGTAGCGTTTGATGCCGCTCCTGTAATAGTGCAGCCCGAGCCGCGCTGCCGGCATGAACATCTCGGCGGTGTCGACGCCGATGCGGAAATCGCAGGCGAGCGCGAGGTCGGTCGAGCCGCCATAGACGCCGCCGTTGAGCCGGCAGATCGTCGGCACGCCGAGATCCTCCAGCCGGTTGACGACCACTTCGAAGGCGGAGCCCGCGCTCTGCTGCTCGTTTGCGCTCACCGCCCGCTCGGCGACCGAATTCAGATCATAGCCCGCCGAGAACGCGCGCCCGGTGCCGGTCAGCACCAGCACGCGGATCGCGGGATCGGCCTCGATCCGGTCGAACAGTTTGACGAGCTCGCCGAGATCTTCGGCCTGGAGCCGGTTGAGATGCTTGGGACGGTTGAGGCGGATGGTGGCGCGCGCGCCGTCGCGTTCGAGGACGGGGCCTGAGGCTGCGTCGGCCATATCCGACATTCTTGTCTCCCTTTAGCTGTTTTCGAGTGCGCGCCGCTTCGCCTCGGCGTCGATGGTCTCGGCGAGGTCAGGATGCCGCGCCATCAGCACGCGGAAATCGACGAGGTCGAGCACCAGGAGCCGCGACACCTTCGTGGTCGAGACGTTGGCGCCGCGCATGTTGTTGCCGAGCAGCGCCATCTCACCGAAGAAGGCGCCCTCGCCGAGCTGCACCTTCTTGCCCGGCAGGTCGACCTCGACTTCGCCGGCGGCGATGAAATACATGCAGTCGCCCTGCGCGCCCTTGCGGATGATCATGGTGCGCGCCGGCAGCTCCATGGTGCGCAGCATGTGGGTGACGTCGGCGATGGCCGCTGGTCCAAGCGCTGCGAAGAACGGCACCTTGCTGACGGATTCCCAGGTCTTGAGGAAATTGTCGCGCCGGGTCTCCGCGGCAAAGCCGGTTGCCAGGATACCGGTCCAGAGGCCGAACACGCCGAGGCCTGAGATCATCACCAGCGCCGCCACCATGCGCCCCAGAGGCGTCACCGGCACGACGTCGCCATAGCCGGTCGTCGTCAAGGTCACCACCGCCCACCACAGCGCCGCCGGCACGCTGCCGAAGGTCTGCGGCTGCACGTCCCGCTCCAGGAAATATTCGGCGACGGAGGCGAGGAAAACCACCATCAGGAAGATCACGAGCACGCTGACCAGGGGTCCCGATTCCAGTACCAGGACACGGCGGAGCTGGCGCAGGCCCGGAATGCCCGGCACCACCTTCAGCACCCAGAGCACGCTGAGGAGCCAGGCCGTCCGGAGCTCGACGCCGAGAACCAGCGCGACCGGCACGGCCAGCGCTCCGATCGCATCGACGATGCCGGCGGAGGAGGACATGTAGAGCGCAAGGCGCTCCGTTCGCCTCATGTGGCGCAGCCGGACGACCCATTCGAACACGAAATAGGCGAGGCAGGCCCACAGCAGGGCATCGACCCAGCGGGGCGCCGTCTCATAGGCCGGGTTGACCGTCAGCAGCACCATGCTGAGCACGCCGACGCCGACCGCAACATAGGCCGCCTTGGTCATGTTGCGGCCGGCCGTGGCGGCCACGAACTGGGCCAGTGCGGAGATCAGCGGCTTGGACATGCGGGAAGGTGGCTCGGTCTTGGCTTTAGCGGTCTTCGCTTTAGCAGTCTTGGCTTTTGTGGTCCCGGCTGGGACTTCGCTGCCAAAGTGCCTGCCCGGGCCGGGGCCGTCAACGACGGGCGCGGGCCGCGGCAAATGGGAAGACGGAGGCGGGGTGCGGCAGCCGGTCCTGCCGCTACCTGAAATGCGGCGGCTCGTCGTAGCCGCGGCGGCTGCTGAAGAACAGCAGGACCATCAGGCCGATGCCGACGATGACGGAAAATCCCGCCCCCAGCGCGAGGGCCACATAGCCTTCCGTCGGGATCGGCTCGCCTTCGACCGCCATCGCGGAATAAGCGAAATAGCCAACCGCTGCCAGCATTCCCAGGAGGCAGATCACGAGGAGTATACGCATGGCGCGTTCTCCGGTTGTATCCGGAAACCAACGGTTGCGGGTGGGGAGGGTTCCAGAGTTCCGGCCGCTGATCCACCGGCAAGGCTTCCGCCAGCCCCGCCCTGCGGGCGCCAGCCCGGCGGATCAAGCGCTCTGCGCGGTCTTGACCACCACGACGTTGCTGTCGTCGTGCTGCGGAGGGCCGGCATCGTGGGCGGTCTTGTCGATCTCGCCGGCACGGCGTTTCAGGTAGTCGCGACGCATGCCGATCTCGTCGCGGACGAATTCGTAGCCGAGCTTGAAGGTGTCGAGCCCGTCGGTACTGATCGTGCCGTCTCGGAGGCCGATGACCGCGCCGCGCAGGATGCCTTCCAGCTCGTCCTGGAGACATTCGAGCTGATCCAGCGAGTGGGCGTGCTCGATGCGCTCGCCGATGTCGAGGATGGCGGTGGAGAGCTCGCTGGCCTTCTCCGGCGCGATCCGGGTGATCTTGGCGTAGATCGCGGCGAAGATCGAGCCGATGACGCTGAGCGCGGCGGCGCCGAGATACATCAGGTCGCTGTATTTATCCATGAACGACTTGGTGTCGTCGTTGATGTAATCGGCCGCGCCCTGATGCGCCATCACATAGGCGTCCTTCTCGACGGAGGCCGGCTCGATCCTGCTGGCGAAGCCGCTGTCGAGCCCGAGGGCGGACTTGTTCTCGTAGACGGTGCGCGCCAGTTCGCCCGCCGTGGTCGCCGACATCCTGGATTGCGCGACCAGCAGCCATTCGAGCCCGATCGTTTCGAGATCGTCGTCGGGAATTTCAGGCGAGGCCGACAACGTGCCGGCCGTCAGCGTCTCGTCGGAAATGCCGGGGAATTTGCGTGCCAGCGCCTTGGTCTCGTCGATTGCGTTGAGCGTGAAGCCGCCGCGTTTGGCGACCTGCTCATAGGCCTTGTCCCGCACCGCTTTCGAGGTGTGGACGATGGCGATCACCGCACCGAAGCCGTTTCCCGGCGCAAGCAGCTTGTCGAGCGTTGTGCCCTGCGGCGCCATCTGGATCTTCGTGGCGTCCGGACCGTCGGGGATGTCGAGGATGCTGCGGACGAAGGCGAGCGAGGATTCGTTCTCGGCGAGGACTGCGACCTTCTTCTTCTTCAGCTCGGCAAGCGACTTGATCTTCTTGTTGCCGGGTCCGAGCAGGAGCACGAGGTCGTGCTCGAGGATCGCGAGCGTGCGCGCCCGCAGCGGTACCTTGGCGTCGGTGCGCAACACCGCGAGATCGGCCTGCTTGCGGTCGAACTGGGCGAGCGCCTTGGCATTGTCAGGGTTGTTGACGATCTTGATGCGGAAGCGCGAGGCGTTGTTCTTCAGGAGTGCGGCGAGCTTGGCCGCGAACACCGCCTCGTCGCTGTTGGGTGCGCCGACGGCAAAGGTCAGCGTCTCCGAATTGTGCACCAGCATGCGGCCGGCCCAGACGGTGGCAAGCGACAGCAGCAGGGTCAGCACGACGTACAGCAGAACTTGCTGCTGATTGGTCTTGATCACCTTGGGGCGCCGGGGCGGCGGTTCGACCGACGATGTGGTCGGGCCTTCAGTACTCATGGCAGCACTCTGGCCTTATTCTGGGTTTCGGGCGGCTCGCGGATCTGATCGCTGCGTGCGCCCTGTAATTCGTAAACGCCTGAAAAAAGAACGATATTCTCTACCAACAATGATAGCGCTAAGGTCACGGAATGCAAATTTCGAGCCGAAGGTAACCTTACTCAACGCCGGCGCGGCGATGGGTCATCCTATCACCAGTTAGCCACAGTTGGCGATTTTCCGGTTCCCCCCGGCTGCATTCCGCTGCGGGAGATGTCATAAATCAGAGGTCCCGGCGATCTGACCGGCCCAAGAAGAAGTTGCTCTGAACGCTCCAATCTTTCTTGTCACGTCAATGAGGGCGTCAGCTTTGTCGTTTCCACCCATGTCATCGGCGGTTCCGGTTGAGGCGCTCATTGGCTGGATGTTGTTGCTCACGTTCAAGCACATCATCGCTGATTTCGTCCTCCAGACCGCCTGGATGGCGCATGGCAAGGACCAGAAGCACGGCTGGGCCCTGCCGCTCCTGGTGCATTGCCTGATTCACCTTGCGGTTGCGCTGCCGCTGATCCTGATTGTCGCGCCGAAATTCTGGTTCGTGGCGCTGATCGATTTCGTGATCCACATCACGATCGACCGGGCCAAGGGCTTCGTCTCGGCCAATTTCGCTGTCGACCTTGCGCATCCCTGGTTCTGGACCCTGATCGGCGTCGACCAGGCGCTGCACCATCTCACCGGGTTCGGCCTCTCCATCTTCATGGCAGCAAACTGAGGCAGGCGGCCTTGGCGCAGGTCATCGCCTATCGGCATCCACAGGCCGTCGTCATGCCCGGGCTTGCTCCGGGCATCCACGTTCTTCGTGCCACGTGGTCAGACGTGGATGGCCGGGACATAGGCGAGCGGAAGCGACGCCGTCCTTCGGACGGCTATGCCCGGCCATGACGCCGGGTAGGCCCTGGTGATCAACTCCCAGGTTATGCGCGGCCGCCCACGCGGCTCCCCGTCCGCCTCTGATTCGCGGGGAGCGCGCAAGCACCCCGGGTGACTACCGCCCCGGGTGGTTAACCTTTCGTTAGAGAATTGCGCTGCATCTTCCCCACACGAGGGAGAATTGCAATGTTTTCAAGCCGCGACGCCTTTGAAAGCGATTTCTGCCCGGTCCGCGACGAGCTCCTTGGCGAGATGTATCGCGCCAGCGAGAGCGGGCTGCCGAGGCTGGTTGAGAGTGTTTCCCCTGACGCACGCGCGAAGCTGGCGCTGTTCTGCTATCGCCGCAGCCATTTGCATTCGCTGGCGGTCGCGATCGCAGGCAGCTGTAGCGAGCGCGACCTGATCGAGAACGGCGGCCGTGTCGGCTCGACGCTCTACGCGCTGTCACGCGAACGCGTAACCAAATCCTCGCCGTCGCTGTCGGGAGGCCGCAAGCCGATCACGCTGTCGACCAAGCCGCTCTCGGTGCTTGCACCGCTCGATGACGAGCTCGACGACGAGATCAGCGAAGCTGTTCCCGCTTAAGAGTTCGCGATCATCGGCAGCCCGAACTTCCGCCGCGCCATCGCGCATTCGGCATCGCCCGGCATGCAGGTGCGGCAGACCTCCGGCCGCACGGCGTAGATACCGCAGGCGGTCTCTTTCCCGATCTCCCCACGCAACGCCGAGCAGCGGTCGCCTTCGCAGCGCATGCCTGACTGCCGCGCATTGACGAGCGCCTCCGGGATCGCCGCAAGCTCCTCGTCGCTCTCGATCGAGAAGCGCGGCCAGTTCTCCGAATAGCCGCAGCAGGCGCCGCAGCTCTGGCAGCAGCTCGACAGGTCGATGGGGGATGTCTCGTCCATCGTCGTCACGTGTCCTTTGGCGGGCCCCAGACCAGGCTCTGCCGCCATCTTGCGCGCAGCACGTCGCGCCGCTCCGGATATTTCTCGTCGAGATAAGTCGCGTCCACGACGCGGTCGGTGCGGAAGCTGCGGAAGTCGCTGCGCAGCTCGCACCAGGCCGCGAGCAGGCGCACGGCTTCGAGATAACCGACCGAGATCGGCCAGATCATGCGCTCGCTGGGGCGGCCCTGCTCGTCGCGATAGCGCAGCATGATCTTCTTGCCTTCGTGGATCTGGGTGCGCGTGCGCGCCATGTCGAGGCGGTCCGGCTCCCTGTTCCAGCTCGGCCGCGCGCGGCTCGCGGGCTCCAGCACGAAGGGGCGCAGGCGCTCAGGCACGGTGTCGGCGATCTTGGCCATCAGATCTTCGGCCGCGCGCGCCAGTGTGGAATCGGCATGGCCCGCGACCCATTGCGCGCCCAGCACCGCCGCCTCGATCTCGTCGGGTGTCAGCATGAGGGGCGGCAGGTCAAAACCCTTTTCCAGGATGTAGCCCATGCCGGCCTCGCCGCGGATCGGCACGCGCTGGCCGATCAGCGTCGCGATGTCGCGATAGATGGTGCGCTTCGAGGTCTCGAGCTCGGCCGCGATTGCATCCGCCGTCAGCGGCTTACGCGTGCGCCTCAGCACCTGGATGATCTGAAACAGCCGGTCGGCGCGTCTCATGACAATTCTCTTTCCAAATTCCTGACCGCAGCCCGCTCAAAATCCGGCGCGTGGATGCTGACAGGATGTTGGCAGCAGGGGGGGTCTATACCGGGACAACACGTCGACTGAAGAGGATTTGTCCATGATCGTCCCAACCCATTTCGGCTCGGCCGGTCCGCTGTGGCGGGCGCAGGCCATGCTGCACGCTTTGGCCTTCAGCCGCCTCATGTTTTTCGATCTCACCGTCGTCGACCTCCGCGTTGCGTTCGCGACCATGGTGACACGCTCGCTGATCCAGGCCGCGGACGCGCTGGTCCGCCACGTCATGGGCCGCGCCTGGCGAGGGGCCCGTTTCGCAGAAGATATCACGGCTGCTGCCACCATGGTGGCAGCAGCCCGTCATTAGGTTCCGTCAAGTTTCGCAGGTTCAGGAGAGCTCGCATGATCACGCTTTACGGCTTTGGCACCGGCTTCGGCCTGCCGGAAATCAGCCCCTTCGTCACCAAGACGGAGGTGCAGCTCAAGATGGCGGGACTGCCCTACCGGAAGGAGCGCGCGATGCCGCCCGCTTCGCCCAAGGGGCAGCTGCCGTTCATCGACGACGGCGGCGAGGCGGTGGCCGATTCCACCTTCATCCGCGCCCATATCGAGCGCCGCTACGGCTTCGATTTCGACGCCGGCCTGTCACTGGCCGAGCGCGCGCAGGCCTGGGCGTTCGAGCGCATGATCGAGCATCACGTCTATTGGGCACTGGTCGGCGCGCGCTGGGTCGATCCGGTCAACTTCGCCAAGGGCCCGTCGCACTTCTTCGACGGCGCGCCGGAACACAATCGCGAAAAATTGCGCGAGGATGCGCAATTCCGTGTCGCCGAGAACTACCTGCTCTCCGGCCTCGGCCGTCACGCGCCCGACGACGACGTCGATCTCGCCGTCCGCTCGCTGTTCGCGCTTTCGGTGCAGCTCGGCGACAAGTCCTATCTGATGGGCAACAAGCCCTGCGGCGTCGATGCCACCGCCTTTGGCATGCTCGCCGGAATCCTGTCGCCGTTCTTCGAATCCGGCTTGCGGCAGCGGGCCGAGGGCTTCCCGAACCTCACCGCCTATGTCGACCGCATGATGGACAATTACTATCCGGAGTTCGCCTGGACGCCGCTGCGGCAGGCGGCTTAGCGTCCATCTATTGCCGGCGTGTGGGGCACTGAGCTTCCACATCGTCATGGCCGGGCGTGTCCCGGCCATCCACGCCTTGCGGCAGGGTCCAAAGAACGTGGATGCCCGGGACAAGCCCGGGCATGACGACCAGAGAGTCTGGAACTGAAAACAAAAGAGCCGGCCCAACGGGCCGGCTCTCGCCGTCTTAAAACTCTCGTGGCGCTTACTTCACCAGCGTGTACTTGCCGTTCTTCACCGTGAGCAGGATGCGCGAGCGCTCGTCGAGGCCGTAGCGGTCCTTTTCGGTGAAGTTGTAGACGCCCTGGCTCGCCGCCAGCTCCTTCTCCGACAGCAGCGCCTGGCGGATGGCTTCGCGGAATTCCGGCGTGCCGGGCTTGGCCGTCTTCAGTGCCGTCGGGATGATGCGCTTCAGGATCTCGAAGGCATCATAGGAATGGCCGGCGAACTGGCTGCGGCTGTTCGGGCCGTACTTGCCTTCATAGGCCGAGTTGAGCGCAAGGCCCGGCTTCTTGGTGGCGGCTTCGTCCGGCTGGTCCTCGGGATCCATCACGGGGCCCGAGGCCATCAGCACGCCTTCGGCCGCTTTGCCGGCGATGCGGATGAAGTCCATGCTGGCCGCGCCGTGGGTCTGGTAGATCAGGCCTTGATAGCCGCGCTCGCGCAGCTCGGTCTGCGGCAGCGCGGCCGCGGTGCCGGAGGCGCCGACCAGGATCGCGTCGGGATTGGCGGCGACGAGCTTGAGCACCTGTCCGGTCACCGACGTATCGGGACGGGCGAAGCGCTCCTCGTCCGCGATGGTCATGCCCATCGGCACGGCCTGCGCCTTCAGGTCGTTGAACCAGAGGTCGCCGTAGGAATCGGAGTAGCCGATATAGCCGAGGGTCTTCACACCCTTCGACTTCATGTGATCGTACAGCACCTTGCCCACGATCGGGATCGGCTGCGGCATCGCCACCGACCACTTCATGCGTTCCGGCGTGATCGGGAACGGCGCGAGGCCGAAATGCGGGATGCCGGCTTCGTTGGCGACGTTGGAGACCGCGATGGTCGGAGGCGTCAGCGCCGAGCCCATGATGATGTCGGCCTTGGATTCCGTCACGAAGCGGCGGGCATTGGTGGTCGCGGTGGTGGGATCGCCGCCGTCGTCGAGCACGATCACCTTCAGCGGAACGCCGCCGATCTCCTTCGGCACGAATTCCAGCGCGTTGCGCTCGGGAATGCCGAGGGCGGCGCCCGGGCCGGTCGTGGTGGTGGTGATGCCGATGGTGATTTCGCTGGTCTGCGCCAGCGCGGGCAGGGCCCGCAGGGCAAGCGTCGCCGCGGCGATGGCGGCGGTCAGGTAAAAGCGTTTCATCTATTATTCCTCCCTTGACGTGTTTCCTTGAAAGCAGAAATCGGGGGGTAATTCAGCCCCCTCTTTTGGTGATGCGGCGATTTAGCTCCCCGTGAACTTGGTCACCATTTCCGCCGGAAACGGTGCCGATTTCAGCTTCTCTGGATTGGCCGGGTCGCGGCCGACCAGGACGCGGGTCTCGAATGCCTCGATCGCCAGCGCGTCGCCCTTGTAGACGTTGTGCTTCACCTCGAAGCTCGAGCGCTTGATGCTCTCGACCTTCGTCTCGATGGTGATCCAGTCGCCATAGGTCGAGGGGATGTAGAATTTGGCCCGCGTGTCGACCATGGGGATACCGACCAGGCCGTATTTGTGGACCAGGTCCTGTTTCGAGAAGCCGGCGGCCTCGAACAGGGTCGAGGTCGAATCGTCGAACATCGCGAAATAGCGCGGGTAGTAGACGATGTTGGCGGGGTCGCAATCGCCCCACTGGATCTGTACGTCGCGCCGGTTCACGAACATGCGTCTTGTGCCCGCTGGTGCTGTTTCTCACCTCTCCCGGAGGGAGAGGTCGAATTGCGAAGCAATTCGGGTGAGGGGGTACGGTCCCTCGATAGGGCAGAGCCCCTCACCCGGCGCTCCGCGCCGACCTCTCCCAAAGGGAGAGGTAAGGTCGAGGTCGCTGCTGCAATAGCGCCCATCAATTTACTTCGGCGCCATGCGCAGCGAGCCGTCGAGGCGCACCACCTCGCCGTTCAGGTACGAATTCTCGACCATGTGCAGCGCGAGCGCGGCGAACTCGTCGGCGTTGCCGAGCCGGCGCGGGAAGGGGATCGCGGCCGCGAGCGAATCCTGGGCTTCCTGCGGCAGGTTGGCGAGCAGCGGGGTGAGGAACAGGCCGGGAGCGATCGTCAGCACGCGGACGCCGAACTGTGCGAGCTCGCGCGCGATCGGCAGCGTCATGCCGACGATGCCGCCCTTCGAGGCCGAATAGGCCGACTGGCCGATCTGGCCGTCATAGGCGGCCACGGAGGCGGTGTTGATGATGACGCCACGCTCGCCGGTCGCCTGCGGCTCGAGCTTGGACATCTCGGTCGCGGCGAGGCGCAGCATGTTGAAGGTGCCGATCAAATTGACCTTGATCACCTTGTCGAAATCGGCGAGCGCCATCGGGCCGTCGCGGCCCACCACGCGCTTGGCAACGCCGATGCCGGCGCAATTGACCAGCACGCGCGCGGGGCCGTGGGCCTTGGTCGCCTGCGCGATCGCAGCCTCAGCGGAGGCGGCATCGGAGACGTCGCAAGTTACGGCCACGCCCTTGATCTCGGCGGCAACGGTTTCTGCGAGCTTGGTATTGAGGTCGAACACCGCGACCTTGGCGCCCTGCGCCGCCAGTTTTCGCGCGGTGGCCGCGCCCAGCCCCGATGCGCCGCCGGTAACGATGGCTGCCTGATCCTTCAACAACATGGCGTTCTCCTGTAGTGATGATTTCTTAGCCGACCGATATCACACGGTCCGATGGATTGGCAGCGTAGAGCTCCTCGATCAGGGCGCCGCGATGCTCCAGCACTGCGCGCTGGTTGATCGAGCCCTTGTCGGTGACCTCGCCCTTGTCGATCGAAAGCGGCGTGTCCATCAGGATCGCGCGCGTGATCCGCGTCGAGGAGCCGGTGGCCGAGCCGAGGAAACTGGTCAGGCGCTCGCGAAAGGCCTCACGCACCAGCCGGTCGCGCGTCGCGACGACGAGATCGTCGGCCGGCAGCGTCGGGTTGATCAGCCGGCAGCCGTCGAGGTCGAGCACGACCAGCGCGGAGACCTCGTCGCGGTTGATGCCGGCAATGACGACGTCGCGCACCAGCGGTGCGCAGGCCGCAACGAAGCGCGCGCGTAGGGGGCCGACGCTGACCCAGGTGCCGCTGCCGAGCTTGAAATCCTCGCTGACCCGGCCGTCGAAATCGAAGCCGGCGTTGAGATCATCGGGATCGGCGGGCTTGAGCGCGTCGCCCATCATGTAAAATCCTTCCTCGTCGAAGGATTTTGCGGTGATGTCCGCCTGGCGCCAGTAGCCGGGCATCACGTTCGGCCCCTTGGCGCGGACCTCGAGCTTGCCGTTGTTCGGCACCAGCTTGGCGTCATTGCCTGAGACCGGCAACCCGACATGGCCGGAGCGGCTGGTGCGCGGATTGACCGACATGAAGAACGGCGCGGTCTCGGTCGCGCCAAGTCCGGTCAGCATCGGCACGCGATAGCCTTTTTCCTTCACCGCGAGCTCGTCGAGGCTGTTCCAGACGAACGGCGACAGCGCCGCACCCGAGAAGAACATCGCATGCAGCCGGTCGAAGAATTTCGCGCGCAGGCCCTGGTCGTCGCGCAGGTATGGCAGCAGCGACTCGTAGCCCTTGGGCACGTTGAAATAGACCGTCGGCGAAATCTCCTGGAGATTGCGCACGGTCTCCTCGATGCCGCCGGGCATCGGCTTGCCGGCGTCCAGATACATCGAGCCGCCATTGTAGAGCGTCAGCCCGATATTGTGGTTGCCGCCAAAAGTGTGATTCCAGGGCAGCCAGTCGATGATGACGGGCGGCTCGTCCTTGAGGAAGGCGAGCGTCTCGCGCAGCATCACCTGGTTGGCGCAGATCATGCGCTGGGTGTTGATGACGGCCTTGGGATTGCCGGTCGAGCCCGACGTCAGCAGGAATTTTGCGATCGTGTCGGGGCCGATCTTGCCGTGCACCGTGTCGAGATCGCCGCGGATCGGCGTCGCCATGAGATCGGCGAGCAGGGTGACGTCGCGGCCCGGCACATGGCCGAAAGACGCAGCGATCTCGGTGCCGAGCGAAACATTGGCGGCGAGTGCATCCGCGAACTTGTCGGCGTCCTCGGCGAAGACGAGGCCCGGCGTCAAGAGCTTCATCAGATAGGACAGCTTGCCGTAATCCTTCGACACCAGCGAATAGGCCGGCGACACCGGGCAGAACGGAACGCCGGCATAGAACGCGCCGAAGGCCAGAAGCGCATGGTCGATCGAATTGCCGGAGAGGATGACGACCGGCCGCTCCGCCGACAGGCCGCGCTGGATCAGCCCGGAGGCAATGTGCCGGCTCGCGGTGAGCAGCTCGGCATAGGTGATCTTGCGCCAGCCGCGGCCGCCTTCGCGCTCGGCCATGAAGACGCGGTCCGGCGTCGTCGCGGCCCAATGATGCAGGCGGTCGGTGATGCGGACGGGATAGTCGCCGAGCGGCTGCTTCGGCCGCAGGTAGATCGTCCCGTCCTCGCGCCGGTCGATGTTGACGACGGGATCGCCGAACGAAATGGGGCGCAGCGGGAAGGTGCTTGCGCCGCGCTCCGTGCTGGAAGAGGACGGCTGTGCACTCATGACTTTGGCTTCACCTTGGCGGTCTTGTGCTCGAGGAATTCGCGGATCCTGCGCTTGGCTTCCTTGTCGCTCTGCGCGACCGTCGCCATCAGCGATTCCATCAACAGGCCGGTCTGCGGATTGGCTTCCGCGATCATCGGCAGTGCCTGGAGCACGGCGAAATTCGTCAGCGGCGCGTTGGAGGCGATCTTGGTCGCAAGCTCCAGCGCCTTGCCGAGCCCGTTGCCGGCTTCCGTGAGATATTGCGCAAAACCGTAGGAGGCGCCTTCGGTCGCGCTATAGACGCGGCCGGTCAGCATCATGTCCATCATCCTGGCAACGCCGATCAGCCGCGGCAGCCGCACCGAGCCGCCGCCGCCGACGAAGATGCCGCGCTGCCCCTCCGGCAGCGCGAAATAGGTCGAGGGCTCGGCGACGCGGATATGGGCTGCGCAGGCGAGCTCCAGCCCGCCGCCGATCACGGCGCCCCTGAGCGCGGCGATCACGGGCACGCGGCTGTACTGGATGCGGTCGAACACCCGGTGCCACATCTGCGAATGGAGCAGGCCGCCGGTCGCGTCGTGCTCCGTCAGTTCGGACAGGTCGAGACCGCTGGAGAAATGGTCGCCGATGCCGTGGATGACGACCGCGCCGATATCCTCGGGCAGCGACGCAAAACACTCGCCGATTTCCAGGATGATGCCGTCATTGAGCGCATTGCGCTTGGCCGGCCGGTTCAGGCCCACGGTCAGAACCCGGTCCGCCCTCTCGATCCTCAACAGCCCGGAGGCGCCCGCGTCAGCGGTCTCGGCGTTTCCCTGTGTCATTTGCGTCCTTATCAGAATAGTTATGTTGTATAACGAATTTACAAGGAGTCAACAAGGGAGGCCCTCCCTGGCGTCGGGGCAGCTACGCTCGTCTCGGCTCCCTCAGGAACGGGTAGCCGCCGGTGTCATCAGCCCATCGCCACCTGGTCGCCCTTGGTCCCATGCTCGCGTTGGTCGAGCCACATCGTGCCGAGCGCAAACGCCAGCCACCCGAAATTGTAGGCAAAGCCCACGATCAGAACGACCCAGCCGGGAATCGGTCCGACGGCGGCGCGATCGATAAGTTCCGTCAAGGTCATTGCAGGCATCGGATGGATTGCAATCTTGCCGTAATAGGCTGTCGCCTGGATGGCGAGTATCCAGACGTAGTTGCGACGCAACCGCCGTCCGGCAGCGCGGACAAATGAAATGTGATGGCGGGGCGCAGTGTAGTCGCGCGCGAGAACAGCCTTCCAGCTATCATCGTGCGCTTCACCGGTGAAGATTGGCGCATAGAAATTCTTCTCCAGCCAACGGGCCCGGGCACGCCAGACATTGAAATAGCGATAACGCCGCGCCTCCATCCCGAGGAACACGGCAAGGAGCAGTCCGACGAGTACGAGTGGCAGAGGCGAAGCCTCCGGGCTCGCAAAGGTCGTCGACAGCGCGATGCCCATCGTGACGATCGCCCAATTGGTCGTGTTGTCGAGCCGCGTTCGCCAGATCGTCGAGCGATAGACCTCGCCGCGGTAGAGGTGAGCGATGGCGCCCATTTCGGCGGAGTCGAAGGTGTGTTGGGGGACTGGTTCGCTGGAAGCCATAAGAGACATGGTGGGACTCCCGTGGTCTGCACAACTTGGCGCAGATCACATTCTGAACCAGGTTCGCCCTGGGTCAAAGACCGATTCCTCACATCACCTGATGCACGTCGATCACGACGCGGTCCGCGTGGCGTGCGGCTGAAGCTACAAAAATGTGCTCCATCAGCCAGCGATACTTTTCATGCCCGGTCTCGAACCGCGGCACGGTCCGGAAATAGATCAGTTTTGGATCGACCGGCTCGCCGCGCTTGAGCCTCTGCAACAGCTCGACCGGGCCGAAGCGGATGCCCTTGTTCTCGACATAGACGATGGCGCCGTCGTCGGTCTCGAAGGCGTATTTTGCTTCAAGGTCGATCAGCTCGTTGGGGCGGATGGTCTGGAAGTCGGCGCCGAAGGAGAGAACCTTGCCGTTGACAGCGCCCTTCACCTCGGCGCCGACGATCGGGATGATGCGGCGCACGCCGATGCCGGTCTCGCCGGCGGTGACGACGTCGCCGATGCGGGCGGTGATGGTGAAGACGTACTTCGTCTCTAACGTCGGCGTGGTCATCGCTTCACCTCGTCAATGCGCCATCATCCGCGTCGGCAGCCACGTCGCCAGCAGCGGGAAGGCGATCAGGATCACCAGCCGCACCAGATCCGTCGCCACGAACGGGATCACGCCCTTGAAAATGGTGGAGAAGGAGACGTCCTTCACCACGCTCTTGATGACAAAGACGTTCATGCCCACCGGCGGATGGATCAGGCCGAGTTCGACCGTCATCACGATGATGACGCCGAACCAGATCGGGTCGAAGCCAAGATGCATGATGACGGGGAAGATGATCGGCACGGTCAGGATGATCATCGCCATGGCGTCCATCAGGCAGCCGAGCACGAGATACATCACCATGATCAGCGCCAGCACGCCGTAAGGGCCGAGGCCGAGGCCGGTGAGGAATTCCGTCACCTTCTGCGGCGTCTGCGTCACCGTGAGGAAATAGCCGAAGATCAGCGCGCCGATCAGCACGGTGAACACGGCGGCCGCGGTGCGCGTCGCCTGGAGCAGCGAGGCCAGAATCTTCTCGCGGTCGAGCCGGCCGGTCAGCACGCCGATGATGAAGGCACCGGTGGCGCCGACGCCGCCGGCTTCCGTCGGCGTGAAGCGCGGCAGGAAGGGCAGGCCGTAAAGGCCGCCGATGACGAAGACGAACAGCAGGACCGGCGCCCAGATCTCCTTCAACCCGGCAAAGCGCTCGCGCCACGGCAGCACCTTGCCCTTGGGCAGGAAGTCCGGCCGGAAGTATCCGATCAGGCCGATCGTGATCATGTACATCGTCATCGCCAGCAGGCCCGGAATGATGCCGGCGATGAAGAGCTTTCCGATGTCCTGCTCGGTGATGATGCCGTAGACCGCCAGCACGGTGGAGGGTGGCAGCATCGCCCCGAGCGTGCCGCCGGCCGCGATCACGCCGGTGGCGAACGACTGCGGATAGCCGAAGCGGCGCATCTCGGGGTAGGCGACGGCGGAGAAGGTCGCGGCGGTCGCAACCGAGGAGCCGCAGATCGCGGCAAAGCCGCCGCAGGCGCCGACGGTGGCGATGCCGAGCCCGCCGCGCAAGTGGCCGACAAATCCGTTGGCGGCGCGGAACAGCTCGCGGCTCATGCCGGAATGGCTGACGAAGGAGCCCATCAGCAGGAACATCGGGATGACGCCGAACGTGTAGTCGGTGACCGTCCGCATCGAGGTCTGGCCGACCAGTTTCAGCGCCGCCGTTCCGCTGACAAGGTAAGAGAAGCCGCAGACGCCGACCAGGCCCATGGCCATGCCGACGGGCACGCGCAGCAGCATCAGGGCGAACAGGGAAACGAAGCCGAGAACGGCGACGGCATCGGTGCTCATGGTTACTCCGTCGCCTTCAGCTTGGGG
Organism: Bradyrhizobium sp. CCBAU 11386; assembly: GCF_028128955.1. Taxonomy (NCBI): domain Bacteria; kingdom Pseudomonadati; phylum Pseudomonadota; class Alphaproteobacteria; order Hyphomicrobiales; family Nitrobacteraceae; genus Bradyrhizobium; species Bradyrhizobium sp. CCBAU 11386. The sequence goes on along the minus strand of NZ_LBKA01000244.1, from coordinate 101,035 downwards.
TCGTGCATTTCTTCGGGGTGGAAGATCAGCCGGTAGGTGCGGATCGCGATCAGCAGCACGGCCGAGACGTCGCCGATCCAGGCGACCGCGAAGAACGGCCATGTCGGCATGTGCATGTCGAAGGTCTGGACGTTGTCGTTGTAGGTGCCGCGCACCTTGTCGAACAGGGTCCAGGTCTGCACCGTGACGACGAACAGCAGCACCAGGGTCGCGAACACGTCGATCCAGCGCTGGTAGCGCGGCCCGACATTGCCCCAGACCAGATCGACCGTGATGTGGGTGCCGCGATAGGAGGTCGCGGCGATGCCCCAGAAGATCAGGATGCCGAGCAGCATGCGGCCGATGTCGAAGCTGTCGGGGATCGAATAGTTCAGCGTGTTGCGCAGCAGCACCGACAGGAAGATGTCGAGCGCGACGAGGCCGACGAAGCCGGCCGCGATCCATTCGATCGTGTCGATAAAGCGATCCATCCAGGCGCGCTTCATGGGTGTGTCCTACGTGATGTCATTGTGCTCTCGGCTCAGAAGGCGGTCGTTCGCCTCTCCCCGCTCGCGGGGAGAGGCCGGAATGCGCGCGCAAGCGCGGATTCCGGGTGAGGGGGCTCTCCGCGAGCCCATCTTTCACCATCTATGCGGAAGCAGCCCCTCACCCCAACCCTCTCCCCGTAAGAACGGGGAGAGGGGGAAGAAGAGACCGCCATCGCGCTACTCCGCCAGCGCGTTGTACTTCTTCAGCGAGGCCTTCAGGTCCGCCAATGTCGCGTCCGGATCTGCGCCGGCCTTCTTGGCGCCGTCGCTCCAGGTCTTGACCAGCGGCTCGGCGGCCTTCTTCCAGGCGGCGGTCTGCTCGGGGCTCAGCTTGTAGACCTCGTGGTCCGACTCCGCCTTCACCTTGCCGACGCCGGCGTCCTCGAACTTGCCCCAGTGCTCGCCGACCACGCCGGCCATCTCGACCGAGCAGTTCTTGTCGATCGCGGCCTTCTGTTTGTCGGACATCGCGTTGTACTTGTCCTTGTTGATCACGAACACGAAGGTCGTGGTGTAGAGCGGCGCCTCCATGTCGTACTTGGTCACCTTGTCGATGCCGAACAGCACCAGCGAGCCCCAGGGGAAGGTGACGCCGTCGGCGACGCCGCGCTCGATGATGTCGCGCACTTCGGGCGCGGAGGACTGCACATTGGTGCCGCCGAGCGAGGTGACGAAGTTCGCCATGGTGGCGTGCGCCGGGCGGATCTTCAGGCCCTTCACGTCCTCCGGCGTCACGATCTTCTTGGTGCGGGAGTGGAAGGACGAGGGTGAGTGGACGAAGGCGAGGCAGTATTTGACGTCCTTCATCTCCTTCTCGGCATATTTGCGATACCAGGCGTCGAGCCCCATCGAGCCGCCCTTGGCATCCGAGATCAGGAACGGCAATTCGCCGGCGCCGACGATCGGGAAGCGGCCGGGCTGGTAGCCGGGATTGACATAGGTGACGTCGGCGATGCCGTCGCGCGCCATGTCGTAATGATCGAACGCCTTGCCGAGCTGCTGGGCCGGAAACACCTTGCTCTTGATGGTGCCGCCGGAATCCTTCTCGACCGCGGCCGCCCAGTCTTCCAGCGATTTCTGGAGGGGATGCGAAGCGGGCACCCAGTGCGAGATCTTCAAATCGAAGGTCTTGTCCTGCGCGAACGCAGGCGTCACGCTTGCTGCGAGCAACAAAGCCAGGCAGGCTTTCCTCATCACACGTCTCTCCCTGTTTTCGACGGCGGGCTTCGATGGCCCGGTCCCATTAATTAACATGTTATCTAATTGGCCGGCGCGTTCAAGCCGGAACTGGCGCGCACCTTGTCGCCTCCTGTACGTCAGCCATGTTGCATGGATTTGTCGCCGTTAGCCGCGACCAGCACTCCCCTTTTGCCCAACCGTTATATGGTATAATTATCCTGCGCGTCGTGACGCGACAAGCGAGCCGCAACGAAAGCCTACAGGATCGGGAGGAGCAAGTATTGCGGACAAAAGTCGCAATCATCGGGGCCGGGCCGGCTGGATTGTTGCTTGGGCAACTGCTGCACGATTACGGCATCGACAACGTCATCCTGGAGCGGCAGAGCCCGGACTACGTGCTCGGCCGCATCCGCGCCGGTCTCCTGGAGGAGGGAACCGTCGCGCTGCTCGACCAGGTCGGCGCCGGCGCGCGGGCGCATGCCGAAGGCCTGGTGCATGAGGGCATTGAGCTCGCCTTTTCCGGCCGCCGTCATCGCATCGACATGAAGGCCGCGACCGGCAAGACGGTGATGATCTACGGCCAGACCGAGGTCACGCTCGACCTGATGAACGCGCGCAAGGCGGCCGGCCTCGACACGGTCTACGAGGCCAGGGACGTGCAGCCGCATGATTTCGACGGCAGTCACCCGCGCGTAACCTGGGTCAAGGACGGCGTCACCCACACGCTCGATTGCGATTTCATCGCTGGTTGCGACGGTTTCCATGGCGTCAGCCGCGCCAGCGTCCCGGCCCCGGCGATCGAGGAGTTCGAGCGGGTCTATCCGTTCGGCTGGCTCGGCATCCTCTCCGAGACGCCGCCGGTCAGCCACGAGCTGATCTACTCCAACCACGCTCGCGGCTTTGCGCTCTGCACCATGCGCTCGATGAAGCGCAGCCGCTACTATGTGCAGTGCTCGCTGGACGACCATGTCGACCAATGGCCGGACGACCGCTTCTGGGACGAATTGAAGCGCCGGCTCAACCAGGTGGCCGCCGACAGCCTCGTCACCGGTCCCTCGATCGAGAAGAGCATCGCCCCGTTGCGCAGCTTCGTCGCCGAGCCGATGCGCTTCGGCAGGATGTTCCTGTGCGGCGATGCCGCCCACATCGTGCCGCCGACCGGCGCCAAGGGCTTGAACCTGGCGGCCAGCGACGCGCATTACCTGTCGAGCGCGCTGCGCGAATTCTACGAGGAGAAGTCCAGCGCCGGAATCGATGCCTATTCCGCCAAGGCGCTGGCGCGCGTCTGGAAGGCCGTGCGCTTCTCCTGGTGGATGACCTCGATGCTGCACAAATTTCCCGACACCGGCACCATCGGCGCCCGCATCCAGCTCGCCGAGCTCGACTACGTCACGCAGTCGCAGGCCGCGATGACGTCGTTGTCGGAGAATTATGTGGGGCTGCCGTTTTAGGGAAGTGCCGTAGGGTGGGCAAAGCGAAGCGTGCCCACCAGCTTTGTGTTTGTAGAGAGATGGTGGGCACGGCGCGTTGCGCCTTTGCCCACCCTACGGGCGTCGCATTGCTCGCAACGCCGCCGCCCATTTCAAACACCCGCGCAAATTCCGTTTAAAACTTTGTAGGTGATGCGTCCGTCACGCCCATCGCGTTCAATGCCGGCAACCAGCAACGCGAGACAGCCATGACCTCCACCGACATTCCCGCCGGCTTCGAGCCGCATTTCCGTAAAGCGCCCCTCACCGATCCCTGGGAGCCGCTCTATTCGAAGAAGACCGACAAGGCCGTGATCATCGGCCTGCGCCTGGCCAAGCCGCACACCAACGCGCGTGGGTTGATCCATGGCGGGCTCATCACGTCACTTGCCGACAACGCCATGGGCTACAGCTGTGCGCTGGTGACGAACTGGAGCACGTCGTTCGTGACGATCTCGCTCTCGATCGATTTTGTCGGCTCCGCCGAGATCGGCCAGTGGCTCGCGGTCGAGAGCGAGGTGATCAAGACCGGCAGCACGATCTGTTTCGCGCAGTGCCTGATCAAGGCCGACGACACCGTGATCGCGCGCGCCAGCGGGACGTTTCGGGTGGTGCCGAAGAAGGGGTGATGTCTCGTGCCCCGGACGCAGCGCAGCGCTTCTTCAGCGGTGCGCTGCAGAGCCGGGGCCCATCCATCCGCAAATGACTCTCTGGCTTTCTGGGTCCCGGCTCTGCGCCGCTTCGCGGCGCGTCCGGGACACGAGAGCTCACCCGAACCGCCACTCCGCCGTCTCCACCACGAGATCTATGAACGCGCGCACCTTGGCCGAGAGCAGGCGCGAGGTCGGATAGACGACATGGATCGGCAGCGCCGGCTGCTCGTATTTCGCCAGCACGATTTTCAGCCGTCCGCGCTTGAGCCCCTCGGCGGCCTGGTAGGCCAGCACCCGCGTCACGCCGCCGCCGGCCTCGGCATATTGCAGCGCTGCGTCCGCGCTGTTGCTGATGAAACGGGGCGATGGCGTCACCTCGATGTCGCGGCCGTCGTGAGGGAAGCGCCACCCGGTCGCGGAGCCGAACTGGATGGTCTGGTGCGAGGCGAGCGCTTCCGGCGTCTTCGGCTCGCCGTGGCGCTTCAGATAGCTCGGCGCGGCCACCACGATCCGCCGCATCTCGCCGACTTGGCGGGCCACCAGCGTGGAATCGGCGAGATGGCCGATCCGCACCGCCACGTCGACGGCGTCTTCCACGAGATTGACGAGATGGTCGGACAGCCGCAATTCGCCGGCAACCTCGGGATAGCGCTTGAGGTAAGCCGTCATGACCGGCCCGACATGCAGCCGGCCGAAGCCGACCGGCGCCGACACCACCAGCCGCCCGCTCGGCCGGTTACGCTCTTCCCGCGCCGAGCCGTCAGCCTCCTCGACATCGGCGAGGATGCGCCGGGCCCGTTCCAGGTAGCGCGTGCCGACGTCGGTCAGGGTCACCTGCCGCGTGGTCCGCTGCAACAGCCGGGCGCCGAGATGCTCCTCCAGCGCCGCGATCAGCCGCGTCACCGCCGAGGGCGACAGGTGCAGCTTGCGCGCCGCCGGCGCAAAGCCGCGCAGGTCGGCGACGGTGACGAAGACGTGCATGGCGTCCAGGCGGTCCATGGACATTATTGCATATATTGCAATGATGAAGTGTCAAGCGGGCTGATTGTTTTAGAAGCCGAAGGTTGCCACCTTAGCGGTCGAAAGACGCAGATTTGCTCCGGAATTCCAGGAGAACTTCCGATGACGGCAACTCAGACCTACGCCAGCGACGTGGCGTTCACGCCGGCGGTGAAATCGATCCAGACCCGAAAGGGATCACGCGAAGGCTATGCGCATGCCGAGCAGCGCGGCTGGCGCACCGAGGTCGACGAGAACCTCGCAACGTTCCTCGCTGAAGCCAACAGCTTCTATTTCGCCACCGCCTCGGCGGACGGCCAGCCTTACATCCAGCACCGCGGCGGCCCGAAGGGCTTTTTGAAGGTGCTGGACAAACAGACGCTGGCCTTCACGGACTATGCCGGCAACCGGCAATACATCACGCAGGGAAACCTGTCCGAAAATCCCAAGGCCTACATCTTCGTAATGGACTACGCCCATCGCCGCCGGGTGAAGATCTGGGGCGAGGCGCGCGTGGTCGAGGACGACGATGCGCTGACGACGTCGCTGATGCCCAAAGGCTACCGCGCGCGGCCCGAGCAGGTGATCCTGTTCAAGATCGCGGCCTGGGACACCAACTGCCCGCAGCACATTCCGCAGAAATTCGACGCGGCGGATGTCGCGGCCGCGCTGGCGGCGAGGGATCAGCGGATCGCCGAGCTGGAAGCGGAGGTGGCGGCGTTGAAGGGGGAGACGGTGTCAAGCTAGGCGACGGTCTTCGCCTCTCCCCGCGTGTGGGGAGAGGCCGGAATTCGCGCGCAGCGCGGATTCCGGGTGAGGGGGACTCTCCGCGAGTCCAACTCTCATCGCATTCGCGGATGCCGTCCCTCCCCCCAACCCTCTCAGCGCGAGCGAAGCTCGTCGCGGCCCCGTAAGAACGGGGAGAGGGAGAGGAGGAACCTACAGCACGCCCGCGCCTTCGTGCTGGAAGCCGAGATAGCTCGCCGCAACGCGTTCGTTCGCGGCGATGTCGCTGGCCTTGCCGCTGAGCACGAACTCGCCGAGCTCCATCACATAGGCCTGGTCCGCGATCTTCAACGCGGCCTGCGCGTTCTGCTCGACCAGCAGCACCGAGACGCCGCTGGCGCGCAGCTCGGTGACGATGCGGAAAATGTCGGCGACGATGATCGGGGCGAGGCCGAGGCTCGGCTCGTCCAGCATCAAGAGCTTCGGCTCGCCCATCAGCGCGCGGCCCATCGCGAGCATCTGCTGCTCGCCGCCGGAGAGCGTGCCGGCGAGCTGCTTGCGCCGCTCCTTCAGCCGCGGGAACAGCGTGTAGACCCGCTCCATCGAGGCTTTCGCCTTGCTCCGCTCGATGCGGAAGGCCCCTAACTCGAGATTGTCCTCGACATTCATGGTCACGAACAATTCGCGGTGCTCCGGGACGAGGCCGAGGCCCATCGCGACGCGGTCCTCGATGTCGAGCCGCGCGAGATCCTGGCCGGCAAAGACAACGCGGCCCTTCAGCGGCAAGATGCCCATGATGGCGGACAGCAGCGTGGTCTTGCCGGCGCCGTTGGCGCCGACGATGGTGACGATCTGGTTCGCCCCGACCTCGAGCGAGACCGAGCGCACCGCCTCGACCTTGCCATAGGCGACATGCGCGTCGGTGACGGACAACAGCGCGCTCATGCCGCCACTCCGAGATAGGCCTTGATCACTTCGGGATTGGTCTTGATCGTGGCGGGCGTGCCCTCCGCGATCTTGGTGCCGAAATCGAGCACGACGATGCGGTCGGCGAGGTTCATCACGAAGCCCATGTCGTGCTCGACCAGCAGCACGCTCATGCCGCCGTCGCGCAACTCGCGCAGCAGCTTGGCAAGCTGCTGCTTCTCCATGTGGCGGAGGCCCGCGGCGGGCTCGTCGAGCAGCAGCAGCATCGGATCGACGCAGAGCGCGCGCGCGATCTCGACGATGCGCTGCTGGCCGAGCGAGAGCGAACCTGCGAGCTGGTGCATCTGCTCAGTGAGGCCGACGCGCTCGATCTGGCGGGCAGCTTCCGCCAGAAGTCTTGCTTCATCGACGCGATCGAGCCGCAGCATCGAGGCGATCGGCCCCGAATGGCCGCGCAGATGCGCGCCGATCGCGACGTTCTCCAGCACGGTCATGTCGGGGACCAGCTTCACATGCTGGAAGGTGCGGGAGATGCCGAGCTTGACGATCTCCTGCGGCGGCGCGTTGTCGACCTTCTTGCCGAGCACCGAGATCGAGCCTGATGTCGCCGACAGCACGCCGGTGATCAGGTTGAACGTCGTGCTCTTGCCGGCGCCGTTCGGCCCGATCAGCGCGACGATCTCGCGGGCCTGGACGTCGAAGGAGACGTTGTTGACCGCGATCACGCCGCCGAATTGCTTGCGCGCCTTCTCGACCTGAAGCAGGACGCTGGCCTCGCCGGGCGAGCGGGTGCGCTGCTCCAGTTTCAGCGAGGTGTCGGGCTTCTTGCCGCCGGTGCGCTCGGGCAGGAACGACATCAGCCACGGCCAGACGCCGCCGGGCGCGAGCTGGAGCAATGCCACCAGCATGATGCCGAACACAATGGTCTCGACCTGGCCGGAGCCCGGCAGGATCAGCGGTAGATAGCTTTGCAGCACTTCTTTCAGGACCACGACGATCGCCGCGCCCAGCACGCCGCCCCAGACATAGCCGGCGCCGCCGACCACCGCGATGAAGAGATATTCGATGCCGGCCTGCGCGCCGAACGGCGTCGGGTTCACCGCGCGCTGGAGGTGCGCATAGAGCCAGCCGGAGAGGCCGGCCAGCACCGCGGCATGGATGAACACCAGCAGCTTTGCCCGTGGCGTGTGCACGCCGAACGCCTCGGCCGCGACATGGCCGCGCCGCAGCGCCCGGATGGCGCGGCCGGTGCGGGAGTCCAGGAGGTTCATCGTGAGCAGGGCCGAGAGGATCACGGCGACCCAGATCGCGTAATAGATCGAGCCGGGCGAAAGCATCTTGTACGCGCCGATCGACAGCGGTGGGATCGCCGAGATGCCGTCGTTGCGGCCCAAGAACTCCAGCTTGCTGAAGAGATAGAACAGGCCGAGCCCCCAGGCGAGCGTGCCGAGCGGCAGATAGTGGCCGGAGAGGCGGACTGTGACGAGGCCAAGCAGCACCGCCAGCGATCCGCTGACCACGAGCGACAACGGCAGCGTCAGCCAGGGCGACAGGCCGTAGCCCGTCGACAGCACCGCGGTGGTGTAGGCGCCGAAGCCGACGAAGGCGGCCTGGCCGAACGAGGTGAGGCCGCCGACGCCCGTCAGCAGCACGAGGCCCATCGCGACCAGGGCGGCAAGGCCGATATTGTCGAGCAGCACGATCCAGAACGGCGGCATGCCAGGGACAAACGGGATCGCCGCCATGACAAGCGCGAAGACGAGAATGGGAAGCCGGCTCTGCATCTTAGCGTCAGTCCTTCTCTTCCTCGACCGCGGGCGCGGCGAGCGAGCGCAGCAGCAGCACGGGGATCAGCAGCATGAAGACGATCACTTCCTTGTAGTTGGAGGCGTAGAAGGACGAGAACGCCTCGACGATGCCGACGAACAGCGCCGCGACGGCGGTGAGGGGGTAGCTGACGAGGCCGCCGATGATCGCGGCGACAAAACCCTTCAGCCCGATCAGGAAGCCGCTGTCGTAATAGAGCGTCGTGATCGGCACGATCATGATGCCCGACAGCGCGCCGATGACGGACGCCAGCAGGAAGGCGATCTGCCCGGACAGCGTGGTGCGGATGCCGGCCAGCCGCGCGCCGAGCCGGTTCACGGCGGTCGCGCGCAGCGCCTTGCCGTAGAGCGTCAGGCCGAAGAACAGCCAGAGCCCGACGATGAAGGCGATGGTGATGCCGTAGACGGTGATGCTTTGGCCGGTGAAGCGCAGCGCGCCGGCGGTGAAAGAGCCGGACAGCACGGCAGGTCCGCGCTGGCCTTCGGCGCCGAAGAACAGGAGGCCCAGTCCCTGCAGCGCGAGGTGGACGCCCACTGACGCGATCAGCAGCACCAGCACGGAGGTGTGCGCCAGCGGCTGGAACGCGATGCGGTAGAGATAGAGGCCAATCATCGCCACGATCACCAGCGACAGCGCGATGCAGATCGCCACCGGCGGTTTCTGGGCGGCGAAATAAACGGTCAGCGCCAGCACGATGCCGGGCAGCACGATATTGGTGAGGACGCTGCGCAGGATCAGCCGGCCATGCAGCGCCTTGCGGGCCACGAACAGGTCGAAGGCGAAGGCGCCGATGCCGAGGGCGAGCGCGAGTTTTGCCGTGCCCGGCATCTGGCCGGCGGCCAGCGAGGCATAGGTCAGCGCTCCATAGGTGACGAACTCGCCCTGGGGAATGAGGATCACGCGGGTGACGGCGAACACCAGCACCAGCGCAAGGCCGAGCAGCGCATAGATCGCGCCATTGGTGATGCCGTCCTGCAGCAGGAACAGCATGATAGTGGTGTTCAAGACCGGACGCTCCCCCTCAAAGATTAAGGACCGGTCTCCGCAATTGCGGTGGATGGTCCGCTCACAGCCATTGAAATGCGCTGACGATATTTGATATGGTCCATAACAATTATCAAATATAACTTCAAGGGTGGCGGGCGACCCGTCCCGAATTTAGCGGGATTACGAGCACGAGGCGATGACCGTTTCCAAAACCGCTGAAAAGTCCTCCGAAAAACCTGCCGACACGGCCAAGGGCCGCAAGGACGCGGCCGAGGCCCAGGGGGCAGCCGAAGCCCTCCAGCTCGGCGAGCTCTCCGAGCAGCTCGGCTACGTCCTGAAGCGGGCGCAGCTCAAGGTGTTCGAGAACTTCCTGCGCTGCATGGCCTCGCTCCAGCTCACGCCCGCGCAGTTCTCCGTGCTGCTGCTGGTCGAGAAGAACCCGGGGCGTAACCAGACCGAGATCGCCTCCACCCTCGGCATCCTGCGCCCGAATTTCGTGGCCCTGCTCGACAATCTCGAGAGCCGCGACCTTTGCGCGCGGATCCGCTCCACCAACGACCGCCGCTCGCATATCCTGGTTCTGACCGACAAGGGCAAGGCGGTGCTGACGCGGGCGAAAAAGCTCGTCGCCACCAAGCACGAGGCGCGGCTGAACGGCCTGCTCGGCCAGGCCAACCGCGAAGCGCTGATCGAGATGCTCTCGAAGATCGCCAACGAGTTTTGAGCTCTTACCCTCCCCTGGAGGGGGAGGGTCGACCGCGCGCAGCGCGGGCGGGGTGGGGTGATCTCTCAACTCCGGCAGTGTGCGACGTGGAGAGACTGTCACCCCACCCCGGCTCTCATCTCGCTGCGCTCGATGTGAGCCGACCCTCCCCCTCCAGGGGAGGGTAAGAGACCTCAATCCACCAGGATCACCCTGATGTCGTTGACGTTGGTCAGCGTCGGGCCGGGCATCAGCAGATCGCCGGTCGCCTCGAAGAACGCCGTCGCGTCGTTGTTGTCGAGATAGGCCTGCGGCTGGAGCGCCAGCGCCTTCATCTTCGCAAACGTCGCCGCGTCGATCAGCGCGCCTGCGGGGTCGGTGGAGTGGCCGGCGCCACCATCGGCGCCGTCGGTGTCGCCCGCGAGCGCGGAGATGCCGGCCGTATCCTTCAGCAGGGCGGCGAGCGCCAGCGCGTATTCCTGGTTCGGACCGCCGCGCCCCTGGCCGCGCACGGTGACCGTAAGCTCACCGCCGGAGAGGATCGCGATGCGCTTGCCCTGCGCGCGCGCCTGCAACGCGAGTTCGGCATGATGGGCCGCGACCTCGCGCGCCTCGCCTTCGAGATCGGCGCCGAGATCGATCGTCTCGTAGCCGGCCTCTTTCGCGAGCTTCACCGCGGCGTCGAGCGACTGCTTGGGCCGCGCGATCAATTCGAACGACGCGCGCGCAAAGGCGGCATCACCAGGCTTGCAGCTCTCGTTGTTGGGATCGTCGAGCGCGCGGCGCACGGCATCGTCGATATCGAGCTTGTACCTGGCCACGATCGCGCGCGCATCCGCCAGCGTGGTCGGATCGGGCACGGTGGGGCCGGAGGCGATCGCGGAGGGATCGTCATGCGGCACGTCGGAGATCGCGAGCGTCACGATCTCGGCGGCGTTCCTGCCGGCGCGCGCCAGCCGGCCGCCCTTGATGCGCGACAGATGCTTGCGCACGACGTTCATCTCGCCGATCGGCGCGCCCGAGCGCAGCAGTGCCTTGTTGACCGCCTGCTTCTGCGCAAAGCTGATGCCGTCCACCGGCGCGATCCAGTTCGCCGAACCGCCGCCGGTGAGCAGCACCAGAAGCAGGTCGTCGGGCCCGGCCTCGCCTGCGAGCGCGAGCGTGTCGGCCGCGCCCTTGAGGCCGGCTTCATCGGGCACGGGATGGCCGGCTTCGACCACGCGGATGCGGCGGGTCGGCACGCCGTAGCCGTGGCGCGTGGTGGCGATGCCGACGAGGCGCTCCGGCGCGAGCTTCAGCGCGTCGAGATAATGCCGCTCGGCGGCCGCGGCCATCGCGCCGGCGCCCTTGCCGGCGGCGAGGCAGATCACGCGTCCTTTTGGGGCCGGCCGTAGATGCGGCGCCAGAATTGTATTCGGATGCGCGGCGGCGACGGCGGCGTCGTAGAGCGCGCGGAGCAGGGGACGTCGGTCGGTCATGACGATGGCCTTGAGCAGACTGAAGCGATGGCGGCGAATTCGCCGTTCACCTGCCTACCGTATCATGCGCGAAAGCGTAAGCAGGGTTTACCGTCATTCGATTGTGCAATCGCGTGATCATAATCGCCATGCAGCAAAAAGCCCCCCGCGGGGGGCTCGCGGAGGACTTTCGCGCATTTGGATCCTGCTAGCGGCTAGCCGCTGACGTCGGCGTTGATGATGTCGCCGAACCGCTCCCAGCTCTCACCCTTGAAACGCATCAGCTGAAGTTGCGAGAGCGGAGCGAAGTCGCTTGGGCTGGTATTGACCTTGACTCCGGGCAACAGGCCGACAGCTTCGAAATCCTTGAGGTTGGCCGCCTGCTTCATTACGTTCTCGCGCGTCAGGTCGTCGCCGCAAGCCTTTAATACACGCACGAGTCCTTGCGATACGATGTAGGCGTACATCACGTTGAAGTCGGCACGGTTGGCGTCGGGATAGTATTTGTCGAGGAACTCGCTCCAGGCCTTCACCGCCGAATCGTCTTTCCATTGCGGATCAGTGGGATCCTTGAGGTAGATCGATGAGATGATGTCTTGCGCGTTCTCGAAACCGGCGGGCTTTAACACGCTTCCGATCTGGGCCGAGACGTTGTTGAGGAAATGAAGCGGCTTCCAGCCGATCTCGGCATTCTTCTTGATCGCCTGAGCAGCGAATTTCGGCGTGCTGATGTTGAAGAACACGTCGGCGCCGGTCGCCTTGAGCTTGACGATGTGGGAATCGATGGTTGGCTCCGAGACTTCATAGCTTTCCTCGGCCACGATCATCGCGGCGGCCTTGCTGCCGAGTCCGTCCTTGAATCCTTTCAGGTAGTCCTTGCCGTAATCGTCGTTCTGATAGAGCACGGCAATCTTGGCGTTCGAATGGTTCTTCAGGATGTATTTCGCGTAGATGATGGATTCGCTCTGGTAGTTGGGCTGCCAGCCCATCGTCCAGGGGAAGTTCTGCGGATCGTTCCACTTGGTGGCGCCGGTGGCGACGAACAGCTGCGGCACCTTCTTCGAGTTCATGTATTTCTGGATCGCCGAGTTCGGCGGCGTGCCGAGCGAGTTGAAGATGAGCAGCACCTCGTCGCTCTCGACCAGCTTGCGCGCCTGCTCCACGGTCTTCGGCGGCGAATAGGCGTCGTCATAGCTGACAAAGTTGATCTTGCGACCGTTGATGCCGCCTTCCGCGTTGATCTTGCGGAAATAGGCTTCCTCGGTCTTGCCGATCACGCCGTAGGCGGAGGCCGGTCCGCTGTAGGGCATGATGTTGCCGATCTTGATCTCGGTGTCGGTCGCGCGGTATCGTATTTCTTCTGGGCCGATGCAGTGGAGGCCGAGGCCGCAATGAGCGCAAGCGCCAGTGACGCGGCTGCAAGTTTGCCGGTGACAGCGGGCATTCCTATCTCCCTATTTCATTTTCTTGGTGTGTGCGTTTCCTTTTCTTGTCTTGATTGTTTTTGGCGACGCGGCCGCAATACAATACGATTTGCGCGAAAGCTTCAAGGAAAAGCCCCCGCGGCAAGGCCGCGGAGGCTGCGTCTTTAGTTGGCCTTTTAACGTCAGCCGCCGACGTCGCCGCTCAAAATTTCACCAAACCGCTCCCAGGTCTCGCCCTTGAAACGGATCAATTGCAGCTGCGAGATCGGCGCGAAATCGGTGGCCGAGGTGTTGACCTTGATGCCCGGCAACAGGCCGGCCGGCTCGTAGTCCTTGATGTTGGCGGCCTGCTTCATGACGTTCTCGCGGGTCAGATCGTCACCGCAGGCCTTGAGCACTTGCACGAGGCCCTGGCTCACGATGTAGGCATACATCACCGAAGCATCGGTGCGGTTCGCTTCGGGATAATACTTATCCAGGAATTGATTCCAGGCGATCATCGCCGGGTCGCTCTTCCATTGGGCGTCGGTCGGATCCTTGAAGTATTGTGACGAGATGATCTCCTGCGCGTTCTCGAAGCCGGCCGGCTTGATGACGCTGCCGATCGAGGCCGAGACGTTGTTGAGGAAATGCAGCGGCTTCCAGCCGAGCTCGGCGTTCTTCTTGATCGCCTGCGCCGCGAATTTCGGCGTGGTGATGTTTATGAAGACGTCGGCACCGGAGGCCTTCAGCTTCACGATGTGCGAGTCGATGGTCGGCTCGGAGACCTCATAGCTGTCCTCGACAATGATCAGCGAGGCCGCCTTGGCGCCGAGCCCGTCCTTGAAGCCCTTCAGATAGTCCTTGCCGTAATCGTCGTTCTGATAGAGCACGGCGATCTTGGCGTCCGGCTTGTTCTTCAGGATGTACTTCGCGTAGATGATGGTTTCGCTCTGGTAGTTCGGCTGCCAGCCCATCGTCCACGGAAAATTCTGCGGATCGTTCCACTTGGTGGCGCCGGTGGCGACGAAGAGTTGCGGCACCTTCTTCTGGTTCAGGTATTTCTGGATCGCCGAGTTCGGCGGCGTGCCGAGCGAGTTGAAGACCAGCAGCGCCTCGTCGCTCTCGACCAGCCTGCGCGCCTGCTCCACGGTCTTCGGCGGCGAATAGGCGTCGTCATAGCTGATAAAGTTGATCTTGCGGCCGTTGATGCCGCCTTCCGCGTTGATCTTGCGGAAATAGGCTTCCTCGGTCTTGCCGATCACGCCGTAGGCGGAGGCCGGTCCGCTGTAGGGCATGATGTTGCCGATCTTGATTTCGGTGTCGGATGCGCCGGTGTCGTATTTCTTCTGTGCCGATGCTGCCGTGGACAAGGCGGCAGCAAGCAGGAGGGCAGCCGAGAAGGCCCCCAACCGCACATGCATTGCAAGCATCTTGATCTCCCTAGAAGAGGTTTGAACGTGTCGATTGTTTTTGATTGGGAGCGATCGTTGCGCGCCGCTCCGTCGTACATTCAATACCCATCCGTCGCCGCCAGCAAGAAAAACGCCCCGCACAACTGTCGCAGGACGCGCAATCTATTTGAAGCGGTGCGGAATATTCCGGCGCGTGAGATTTCGCGCGCCGTTAACCAATTGCGCTGAAGTTGCCTAGCGCAGAAGAAGCTATCTTGAATTGTTCTGCTTCATGGCCCGAGTTCGCTCGAGATGATGCCGCCGAACAGCTCCCATTTCCTGCCCTTGAACCGCATCATCTGGAGCTGTTCGATCGGGGCGAAATTGTCCGGTGCGGTGTTGATCCTGATGCCGGGCAGCAGCGTGTCCGGCGCGAAATCCTTCAGGCTGGCGGCCTGCTTCATGACGTTCTCGCGGGTGAGGTCGTCGCCGCACATGTGCAGCACCTTCACCATGGTCTGGGCCGCGGCGTAGCCGAACACCACGCCGGCATCGAGCTTGTTCGCCTTGGGATCGTATTGCCCGAGGAAGTCATAGAACTTCTTCATGCCGTCATCGGCGTTCCACTGCGGGTCCGAGCCGTCCTTGGTGTAACTGGCCGACAGGATGCCTTGCGAGATTTCGATCCCGGCCGGCTCGAGCACCCCGCCGACCGAGGCCGAGACGTTGGAGAGGATGTGGATCGGATGCCAGCTGATCTCGGCCGCCTTCTTGATCGCCTGGGCGGCGAATTTCGGCGTGGTGATGCTGATCAAGACGTCGGCGCCCGAGGCCTTCAGCTTCACCACATGCTCGTCGACCGCCGGCTCCGAGGTGTCGTAGGCCTCTTCCAGCACGATCATCGACGCCTTGGCCCCCAAGCCGCCCTTCAGCCCCTTCAGATAGTCCTTGCCGAAATCGTCGTTCTGATAGAGCACGCCGATCTTCGCGTCCGGCTTCTCCTTCATGATGTACTTGGCATAGATGCGCGCCTCGCTCGCGTAGCTCGGCTGCCAGCCCATAGTCCAGGGATATTGCCTGGGATCGTTCCACTTCGAGGCGCCGCTCGCCACGAACAATTGCGGCACCTTCTTCTCGTTCATGTATTTGCGGATCGCGCCGTTGGTCGAGGTGCCGAGCGAGCCGAAGATCAAGAGCACCCCGTCGCTCTCGACCAGCTTGCGCGCCTGCTCCACCGTCTTCGGCGGCGAATAGCCGTCGTCGTAGGAGATGAACTTGATCTTGCGGCCGTTGACGCCGCCCTCGGCGTTGATCTTGTTGAAATAGGCTTCCTCGGTCTTGCCGATCACGGCATAGGCCGAGGCCGGCCCGCTATAGGGCATGATGTTGCCGATCTTGATCTCGGTATCGGAAGCGCCGCTGTCGTATTTCTTTTGCGCCAGCACCGGGCCAGTCATCGCAGTGCACAACGCGAGTGCGGCCGAAAGGGCCGCAACCTGAAAACGAACGGCAGTCATTGTTCTCCTACCCCGAGCTGGATTGGCGCCGCATTGAACAAGATTGACGCCGAACGTCAACAAAAAGCCCCCGCGGTCGCCCGCGGAGGCTTCTTTAGGGTTGGACTATTGCGTCAGCGTGTCACTCGGAGGCGACGTCGCCGCTGATGATCTCGCCGAACAGTTCCCACCTCTCGCCCTTGAAGCGCTGCATCTGGAGCTGCGCGATCGGGGCGAAATCGGTGGCACCGGTGTTGATCTTTACACCGGGCAGCAGCGTGTCCGGTACAAAATCCTTCAGGCTCGCCGCCTGCTTCATCAGGTTGGCGCGGGTGAGATCGTCACCGCACATTTCCAGCGCCTTGGCGAGCGTCGAGGCGGCGCCATAGCCGTAGACCATGCTGGTGTCGGACTTGTCGGCACCCGGCATGTACTTGTCGACGAACTCGTTCCACTTCTTCATGCCGGGGTCGTTGTTCCACTGCGGATCCGTCGAGTCCTTGGCATAGGCTGCCGACAGCACGCCCTGCGCATTCTCGAAGCCGGCCGGCTTCATCACGCTGCCGACCGAGATCGACACGTTGGTGAGGATCTGGAGCGGCTTCCAGCTGAGCTCGGCGGTCTTCTTGATGGTCTGGGCCGCGAACTTCGGGGTCGCATAGATCAGCAGCACGTCGGGATTGGCGGCCTTGATCTTGACGATGTGGCCGTCGATCGACGGCTCGGACACCTCGTAGCTCTCCTCCATGATGATGGTCGACGCCGCCTTGGCGCCGAGCCCGTCCTTGGTGCCCTTGAGGTAGTCTTTGCCGAAATCGTCGTTCTGGTAGAGGATCGCGACCTTGGCGTCAGGCTTTTCCTTCGTCAGCCATTTCGCATAGATCTGCGCTTCGCTCTGGTAGGAGGGCTGCCAGCCCATGGTCCAGGGGAAGTTCTTCGGGTCGTTCCACTTGGTGGCGCCGGTCGCGACGAAGAGCTGCGGGATCTTCTTGGCGTTCAGGTATTTCTGGATCGCACTGTTCGAAGGCGTGCCGAGCGGGTTGAACACGGCCAGTACTTCGTCGCTTTCGACCAGCTTGCGGACCTGCTCCACGGCCTTCGGCGGCGAATAGCCGTCGTCATAGGTGACGAAGTTGATCTTGCGGCCGTTGATGCCGCCCTTGTCGTTGATCATCTTGAAATAGGCTTCTTCGGTCTTGCCGATGATGCCATAGGCCGACGCCGGACCGCTGTACGGCATGATATTGCCGATCTTGATCTCGGTATCGGACGCGCCGGTGTCGTATTTCTTCTGGGCGAGTGCTGCGCCGGAGCTGAGGGTCGCGACCGCCGTTACGAGTGCGGTGGTTCGCAGTATTCTTCCAAGAAACAATTTGGTCTCCTTCCTTATGAGGGTTTTCAGTTCTTCCTGAGCCTTCCGGCGAACTGCTGGCCCAGGATTGCGACTTGCCTTGCGCCATGCGGCACGAGGTAGATGACGGCGAACAGGAGCACGCCGAACACGGCGCCGGAGAGGCCCTTGGAGATGCCCTCCGCGATGTTCGGCACGAAGATGATGAAGGCGGCGCCGACGATCGAGCCGGGCAGCCAGCCCACGCCGCCGACGACCATGCCGAGGAACAGCGAGATCGCCAGCGTGATGGTGTAGCTGTCCGGCGCCACGAACTGCACCGCGATGGCGCCGAGCGAGCCGGCGACGCCGGTGATGGCGGCGGACACGCCGAAGGCCAGGGTCTTGTACAGCGCGACGTCGACGCCCATGGCGGAGGCCGCGATCTCGTTGTCGCGGATCGCCATGAAGGCGCGGCCCGAGCGGGAGCGCAGCAGGTTCACCGAGAAGATGTATATCGCGATCACGACGATGAGCGTGAAGTAGTACAGCCACATGTCCTGCGACATCGGCAGGCCGAACGGCGCATCGGGCTTGGTGACGACGAGGCCCTGCACGCCGCCGGTCCAGTGCTCGAGGAAGTTCAGCTTCAGAAGCTGCGGCATGGCGGTGGCGAGCGCAAAGGTCGCGAGCGCCAGATAGACGCCGGAGAGCCGCAGCGCCGGCTGGCCGAACAGGAAGCCGAAGCCGAAGCAGACCACGCCGGCGACCGGCAGCGTCAGCGCGTAGTTGATGTTGAAGTGCTCCATCAGCACCGCGGTCGTATAGGCGCCGACGGCGTAGAAGGCGCTCTGGCCGAGCGAGAACTGGCCCGAGCCGCCGGTCAGGATGTTCAGCGCCAGCACCGCGAGCCCGTAGATCAGGAGCATCGTCATCTGGAAGATGATGAAGTTCTTGACGAAGACGGGTGCGATCAGCAGCGCAGCCAGCACCACCAGCGAGGTGCCGGTGCCCAGCGTCATGGCCCGCTTCGGAACGGCCTCGACCGCCTGGTGGCCTTCGGCGACGACTTCTTCTGCTGCGCTCATGATCAAACTCGCTTGACGATGTGCCGGCCGAACAGACCAGCGGGTTTGACGACCAGGACGGAGATGATCAGCGCGAGCGCGATCGGGAGTTTCAGCTCGTTGCCGACGCCGGGGATGTAGGTGCCGGCGAGGTTCTCGAAGACGCCGACCAGGAAGCCGCCGACCACGGCGCCGAACGGGCTGGTCAGTCCGCCCAGCACCGCCGCGGCGAAACCGTAGATCAGCACGCCGCCCATCATGTTGGGCTCCAGGAACACCACGGGCGCGATCAGCATGCCGGCGATCGAGCCGATCGCGGACGCCATGCCCCAGCCCAGCGCAATCATCCAGCTCGTGTTGATGCCGACGAGGCGCGCCGATTCAGGCACCGAGGCGGCCGCACGCATGGCAAGGCCGATCCGCGTGTACTGGAAGAAGAAATACAGGCCGAGCAGCAGCAGCACGGTGACGCCGATCATGCCGGCCTGGTGGGTCGAGATCAGCTGGCTGCCGAGGAACGGCGAGGAGCCGAACGGGGTCGGATATTGCTTGATGGTGAAGTCCCAGATCAGGCCGGCCGAGGAGTTGATGATCGCGAACAGCGCGATGAAGCCGGCGACGTTGGTCAGGATCGGCGCTTTCGCGAGCGGCTTGAACAGGATGCGCTCGATCGCGATGCCGCCGACGAAGGAGAGCGCCAGCGTGATGACGAAAGCGGCCCAGTAGGGGATGCCCCACTGCATCAGCTGCCAGGAGATGAAGGTCGAGAACATCGCCATCTCTCCTTGCGCGAAGTTGAGATGGTCGATGGCCTGGTAGATCATGACCACGGCGAGCGCCATGCAGGCATAGATCGCGCCCGTGGCGATGCCGGCCAGGACCTGGTTGGTGAACAGCTCCATTGTGCCGGCTCCCTCAGTAACCCAGATAGGATTTGCGGATTTCTTCGTTGTTCGCGATGTCCTTGGCGTTGCCCGACATCACGATGCGGCCGGTCTCGATCACGTAGGCCTTGTCGGCGAGCTCGAGCGCGAGCTGGGCGTTCTGCTCGACCACCAGGATCGACACCTTGTCCTCGCGGTTGATCTTGCCGAGGATGCCGAACAGGTCGCGCACGACCAGCGGCGCGAGGCCGAAGGACGGCTCGTCCAGCAGCATCAGCCGCGGCCGCAGCATCAGGGCGCGCGCGACCGCGAGCATCTGCTGCTCGCCGCCGGACAGCGTGCCGGCCTGCTGGGTGTGGCGCTGCTTCAGCACCGGGAAATGCGCATACATGCGCTCGATGTCGGAGACGATGCCGGCGCTGTCCTTGCGGGTGATGGCCCCGAGCTGGAGGTTCTCCTCCACCGTCATGGTGGTGAAGGTGCCGCGGCCCTGCGGCACGTGGGCGATGCCGAACCGCACGATGCTCTCGGTGGAGCGGTTGTTGAGCGGCTTGCCGTCGAACTCGATGCCGCCGGTCGAGCGCACCATGTTGCAGATCGCGCGCAGCGTGGTGGTCTTGCCGGCGCCGTTGGCCCCGAGCAGCGTCGTCAGCGAGCCCTCGTTGAGCGAGAAGGACAGGCCATGGAGCGCCTGGACCTGGCCGTAATAGGCGCGCAGGTCCTTGACGTTGAGCAGCGTCGTCATTGGTCCTTGCTCCCGAGATAGGCCTTGATGACGTCGGGGTCCGCCTGCACCTGGGCGGGCGTGCCTTCCGCGAGCTTCTTGCCGAAATTGAGCGCGACGACGTGGTCGGCGATCGACATCACGAGGCCCATGTGATGTTCGACCAGCAGCACGGTCATGTGGCGGTCGTCGCGGATGCGGCGGATCAGGTCGCCGAGCACGTAGACTTCCTCGTGGTTGAGGCCGCCGGCCGGCTCGTCGAGCAGCAGGATCTTCGGATCGGCCGCCAGCGCGCGCGCCAGCTCGACGCGCTTCTGGGTGCCGAAGGGCAGGCCGGACACCACGGTGTGGGCGACGTCCTCGAGGTCGAGATAGGCGAGGATCTCGTGCACCTTCTTGTTGACGTCGGTCTCGCTGCGGCGAATCCAGGCCAGGCGCAGCGAGTCGCTGATGATGTCGCTGGAGGTGCGGGCATGCGTGCCGACGCGGACATTGTCCATCACCGACAGGTTCGGAAACAGCGCCACGTTCTGGAAGGTGCGGCCGATGCCGATCTCGGCGATCCGGTGCGGCGGCCGCGACAGGATGCTCGCGCCCTCCATCAGGATGTCGCCGGACGAGGGCTGGTAGAGCCGCGACAGGCAGTTGAAGAGCGTCGTCTTGCCGGCGCCGTTGGGGCCGATCAATCCGAGGATCTGGCCCTTGTGCATGTCGAAGGACACACCGTTGAGCGCAATGATGCCGCCGAACACGACGCTGACGTCGCGAACCGCGAGCAGGGGCGATGTCCCCTGCGCGAGCTGTGCCTGCGTCATCTCGTCTCGCCCGCAAATTTCAGTGGGCGACGGGGCGATGCGAACCGCTCCCGATCATGACAAAGGCTATCTGAACCCCTCGGCCACACGCGCAACTTTTCCTCCTGATTTCAGCTTTTTGCTGACTTCTTTTTTGGAATGCGGCATCAGACCCCCGAGTGCCGCTTCGATGTTCCTTACCATCGCAAGCAGACGCGGTCCAATGTCGTTGATCAAACGCTCTTCCGTGAAGCGGAATGCGGGCGCGCCGCAATTGAATGCGTAAGGTCCGGTTCCATCGTTGAGCTTGAGCGCGACGCCGGCGGCGCCGATGTCGTCGTGCCAGTCGCCGACGGAAATCGCAAAGCCGTATTTCGCGACGGTCTCGCCGGAACGTTCCAGTCCGTCGCGCATCTTCGGCCAGCGGCTGCCGTAATGTTCGCGCAGGACGCGCGACAGCTCGGCGCGATCTTCCTCAGACAGCGCCCAGAAATAGGCGCGGCCCATCGCACTGGTTGCAATCGGCACGCGGGAGCCGACGTCAAGTTGAACGCCGACCGTCTCGCTGCCGCGGCTCTGCCCGAAATAGATCATGCTGTGACGGTCGCGGCCCCCGATCGCGACCGCGCCGCCGGTCGCGCGCATCACTTCCTCGCGAAACGGCTCGGACAAATGTCGAACGCCGAGATTGGACAACGCCGCATAGCCGAGCGCCATCGCGGCCGGCGCGAGCTGATACTTCTCGAAGCGGGGAACCGGCGTCAGATAACCGAGCTTCGTCAACGTATAGGTCAGGCGCGAAACGGTCGGCTTGGGCAGGTTGGTGCGGGCCGCGATCTCCTGGTTGCCGAGAAGGCCGTCGCTGGGTTGGAATGCGCGCAATACATCAAGTCCGCGGGAAAGCGCGACGACGAAATTCCGATCGGTCGCAGTCTTCTTTCCTGTACGCTTCATCCCTGATCTGCTTCTTGCGCGGAGTCGTTGACAACGTCCGTGCTTCAAAATAACCCTGCCGTCAAGATGCGGAATTAAATTCCGCACCGCGAAATCGAACAAAAGTAAATCCCCACCAAGGAGGGAAACCGTGAGCGAAGTGGTCAAGCTTGAGCGTCATGACGAAGTCGGGATCGTCACGGTCAACAGCCCTCCGGTCAATGCGCTGAGTGCCGCAGTCCGCGGTGGCATTTTGGAGTGCATCAAGGCCGCAGTCGCCGATCCCGCGATCAAGGGCATCGTGCTGACCTGCGCCGGCCGCACCTTCATCGCCGGCGCCGACATCACCGAATTCGGCAAGCCGCCGAAGCCGCCCGCCCTCAACGACGTGCTGTCCGAGATCGAGAACGCGCCGAAGCCGGTCGTTGCCGCAATTCACGGCACCGCGCTCGGCGGCGGCCTCGAGGTCGCGCTGGCTTGCCATTTCCGCGTTGCGGTGAAGGAGGCCAAGCTCGGCCTGCCCGAAGTGAAGCTCGGCCTGCTGCCGGGCGCCGGCGGCACCCAGCGCCTGCCGCGCGCGGTCGGCCCCGAGCTCGCGGTCAAGATGATCGTCGGCGGTGATCCGATCGGTGCGGCGGAAGCGCTGAAGAGCGGCCTGATCGAGGAGATCGTCGAAGGTCCGGCCTCCGGCGGCGAAGCCTTCGTCCGCAAATTGCTCGCCGAGAAGCGTCCGCTGCGCCGCCTGCGCGACGACGATTCCAAGATCGCGGCCGCCAAGGCCGACCGCTCGATCTTCACCAATGCGGTCGCCGCCATGACCAAGAAGTCGCGCGGCCTGGAAGCGCCGTTCGCGGCCGCCGACGCGGTTGGCTACGCCATCGATTTTCCGTTCGACGAGGGCTTGAAGAAGGAGCGCGAGGGCTTCCTCAAGCTGGTCGCCAGCGACCAGTCCAAGGCGCAGCGCTATGCCTTCTTCGCCGAGCGTGAGGCCGCCAAGATCGCCGGCGTGCCCGAAGGCACCAAGTCGCGCCCCGTCAACCGTGTTGCCATTCTCGGTGCCGGCACCATGGGCGGCGGCATCGCGATGTCGTTTGCCAATGCCGGCGTTCCCGTCACCCTGATCGAGACCGGCGAGGAGCAGCTCAAGCGCGGCCTCGGCATCATGCAGAAGAACTGGGAAGCGACCGCCGCGCGCGGCGGCATCCCGGCGGATGCGCCCGCCAAGCGCATGGCGCTGATCACCGGCGTCGTCGGCATCGAGAATGTCGGCGATGCCGACCTCGTCATCGAGGCCGTGTTCGAGACCATGGCGGTCAAGAAGGAAGTGTTCGGCAAGCTCGACCAGTTCGCCAAGCCCGGCGCGGTGCTCGCCTCCAACACCTCGTATCTCAACATCGACGAGATCGCGAAGTCGACCAAGCGTCCGCAGGACGTGCTCGGCATGCACTTCTTCTCGCCGGCCAACGTCATGAAGCTGTGCGAGATCGTCCGCGCCGACAAGACCGCGCCGGATGCCCTCGTCACCGCTGTCACGATCGCGCGTAAAATTGCAAAAGTGCCGGCCGTGGTCGGCGTCTGCGACGGCTTCGTCGGCAACCGCATGCTGGCGCAGCGCGGCAAGCAGTCCGAGAAGCTGCTGTTCGAAGGCGCCCTGCCGCAGCAGGTCGACGCGGTCGTCACCAAGTTCGGCATGCCGATGGGGCCGTTCGCGATGGGCGACCTCGCCGGCCTCGACATCGGCTGGCGCTCGCGCAAGGATCGCGGCATCAAGTCGGAGATCGCGGATGCGCTGTGCGAAGCCGGCCGCTTCGGCCAGAAGACCGGCAAGGGCTATTACAAGTATGAAGCCGGTTCGCGCTCGGCGCTGCCCGATCCTGAGGTCGAGAAGCTGATCGACGAGACGCTGCTGCGTCTCGGCCGCAAGAAGCGCGCCGTCAGCGACGAGGAGATCCTCGAGCGCATGATGTATCCGATGATCAACGAGGGCGCGAAGATCCTCGAAGAGGGCATCGCGGCGCGTCCCTCCGACATCGACGTGGTCTGGCTCTACGGCTACGGCTGGCCGATCTATCGCGGCGGCCCGATGTTCTGGGCCGACACCGTCGGCCTCAAGCACATCGCCGATCGCCTGTCGTTCTACGCCAAGGAGACCAACGACCCCAGCCTCGAGCCCGCACCGCTGCTGAAGAAGCTCGCGGCGGAGGGCAAGACCTTCGCCTCGCTGGCGGCGGCGGCGAAAGCGGCGTGATTGACTTGGGCGCAGTGGCCGCGAGATCCGGCTCCGGGCGACTCCCTTTCCGTTCCCTCCCCCCTTGCGGGGGAGGGGCAGGGAGGGGGGTAGCTCCAGGCGAGGTCAGCGTTCGTGGCTACCCCCTTCCCCAACCCCTCCCCGCAAGGGGGAGGGGAGCCCATCCGCCTGTGCCCGCCTCACACGGCCCGGTTACTGCCGCCTCGCAGAGTATCGATCGTTCATGACCCATCCCGGCGAACAGTTTTATCCCGAGGGCGTGCGTTGGGACGACACCATCGTCCAGGGCACGCTCCCCGACCTGCTGTCGAAAGCCGCCGCCGATTACGGCCCGCGCACCGCGCTGGAATTCCGCGAACGTCTGATCACCTATGCCGAGCTCGCCGCGATGGCCGAACGCGCGGCGGCGGCGTTTCTCCGCGCCGGCTGCGGCAAGAACACATCCGTCGCGCTGTTCCTCGGCAACACGCCTGATCACCCGGTCAATTTCTTCGGCGCGCTGAAGGCAGGCAGCCGCGTTGCGCACCTTTCTCCGCTCGACGGCGAGATCGCGCTGACGCACAAGGTCTCCGACTCCGGCTCGCGCCTGCTGGTCACCTCCAACCTCGCCGCGCTGCTGCCGACCGCGCTGAAATTTCTGGAGAAGGGCCTGATCGATCGCCTCGTCGTCTGCGAGGACGACAATTGGGGCAAGGTCGGCACGCCGCAAGCGGCGATCCCCAACGATCCCCGCATCGTCACCTTCAAGACCTTCGTCGAGGGCGCCGCCGCGCCCGCAGAGTGGCCGCACGTCACGGCCGACGACGTCGCCCTGCTGCAATATACCGGCGGCACCACCGGCCTGCCCAAGGGCGCGATGCTCACGCACGGCAACCTCACCTCGGCGGTGTCGATCTACGACGTC
Organism: Bradyrhizobium sp. CCBAU 11386; assembly: GCF_028128955.1. Lineage (NCBI taxonomy): Bacteria > Pseudomonadati > Pseudomonadota > Alphaproteobacteria > Hyphomicrobiales > Nitrobacteraceae > Bradyrhizobium > Bradyrhizobium sp. CCBAU 11386. The sequence goes on along the minus strand of NZ_LBKA01000244.1, from coordinate 76,404 downwards.
TGGGGCAAGCCGTCGCGCGCGACGCGCGGCGACGTCATCGAGCGCGTGATCTGCGTGCTGCCGCTGTTCCACATCTATGCGCTCACCGTCGTGCTGTTGTCCGCGCTCAGCCGCGGCAATCTGATCTCGCTGCACCAGCGCTTCGACGTCGAAGCCGTGATGCGCGACATCGAGGTCAAGCGCGCGACCTACTTTCCGGGCGTGCCGACGATGTGGATCGCGATCGCAGCGCTGCCTGATCTCGACAAGCGCGATTTCTCCTCGCTCGCAACCATCGGCTCCGGCGGCGCGCCGCTGCCGGTGGAGATCGCCAGCTTCTTCGAGCGCAAGGTCGGCAAGAAGCTGAAGAGCGGCTGGGGCATGACCGAGACCTGCTCGCCCGGCACTGGCCATCCGCCGACGGGCCCCGACAAGCCGGGCTCGATTGGCCTGATGCTGCCCGGCATCGAGCTCGACGTGGTGTCGCTGGACAATCCCACGAAGGTATTGCCGCCGGGCGAGGTCGGCGAGATCCGGATCAAGGGCCCGAACGTCACCAGGGGTTACTGGAACAAGCCCGAGGGGTCCACGGAGGCTTTCATCGACGGCCGCTTCCTCACCGGCGACATCGGCTATGTCGATACCGACGGCTATTTCTTCCTGGTCGACCGCAAGAAGGACATGATCATCTCCGGCGGCTTCAACGTCTATCCGCAGATGATCGAGCAGGCGATCTACACCATTCCCGGGGTGCACGAGGTGATCGTGCTCGGCATTCCCGACCAGTATCGCGGCGAGGCCGCCAAGGCCTTCATCAAGCTGAGGCCCGAGGCCAAGCCGTTCTCACTCGACGAGCTGCGGGCGCAGCTCGCTGGCAAGCTCGGCAAGCACGAATTGCCGGCCGAGGTCGAGTTCGTCGACGATTTGCCGCGCACGCCGGTCGGAAAACTGTCGCGTCACGAATTGCGCCAGCAGCAGAAACCGTCACAATCCACCCAACTCGCATCAGGAGGTCGTTCTTGACCGACGCCGTCATCGTTTCCACCGCCCGCACGCCGATCGGCAAGGCCTATCGCGGCATGCTCAACGCCACCGAGGGCGCCACGCTGCTCGGCCACGCCATCGGCGAGGCTGTCGCGCGCGCCAAGGTCGATCCGAAGGAGATCGAGGATGTCGTGATGGGCGCAGCCCTCCAGCAGGGTTCGACCGGCGGCAACATCGCGCGCAAGGCGCTGCTCCGTGCCGGCCTTCCCGTCACCGTCGCCGGCACCACCATCGACCGGCAATGCGCCTCGGGCCTCCAGGCCATCGCGCTCGCCGCGCGCTCGGTGATCTTCGACGGCGTCGAGATTGCGGTCGGCGGCGGCGGCGAGTCGATCTCGCTGGTGCAGAACGACAAGATGAACGGCTTCCACGCCCAGGACCCGGCGCTGCTCAAGATCAAGGGCGAGGTCTACATGCCCATGATCGACACGGCCGAAATCGTCGCCAAGCGCTACGGCATCTCGCGCGAGAAGCAGGACGAATATTCACTGGAGAGCCAGCGCCGCACCGCGGCAGCCCAACAGGGCGGCAAGTTCAAGGACGAGCTCGCGCCGATCACGACCCAGATGGCGGTCACCGACAAGGCGACCGGCGAGGTCTCCTTCAAGGACGTCACGCTGTCGCAGGACGAGGGCCCGCGCCCCGAGACCACGGCTGAGGGCCTCGCCGGCCTCAAGCCCGTGCGCGGCGAAGGTTTTTCGATCACCGCCGGCAATGCCAGCCAGCTCTCGGACGGCGCCAGCGCGAGCGTGATCATGAGCGACAAGGAAGCCGCCAAGCGCGGGCTGAAGCCGCTCGGCATCTTCCGCGGCTTCGTCTCCGCCGGCTGCGAGCCGGACGAGATGGGCATCGGTCCGGTCTTTGCCGTGCCGCGGCTGCTCAAGCGCCACGGTCTCAAGGTCGACGACATCGGTCTCTGGGAGCTCAACGAAGCTTTCGCGGTGCAGGTGCTCTATTGCCGCGACAAGCTCTGCATCGACCCCGAGAAGATCAACGTCGACGGCGGCGCGATCGCGGTCGGTCATCCCTACGGCATGTCGGGTGCGCGCCTCACCGGCCACGCCCTGATCGAAGGCCGCCGCCGCAAGGCCAAGTACGCAGTCGTCACCATGTGCGTCGGCGGCGGCATGGGCGCGGCCGGGTTGTTCGAGGTGTTGCAGTAGTTCACCGTCGTCCTGGCGAAAGCCGGGACCCATTACCCCAAATGTTGGTGAGGGACACAAATGGCCACCACCGACTAACACAATGACAACTGGTGGTAATGGATCCTGGCTTTCGCCAGGATGACGAAGAGAAAAGAAAGCTGGACAGGAGGATCCGATGGATCTCGCATTCACGAAAGAAGAGCAGGCGTTTCGCGAGGAAGTGCGGTCATTCTTCCGCGACAACGTGCCGCCGGATACGCGGCGCAAGCTGGTCGAGGGCCGCCACCTCTCGAAGGACGAGATGGTGGCGTGGTGGCGCATCCTCAACAAGAAGGGCTGGGGCGTCAGCCACTGGCCCAAGCAATATGGCGGCACCGGCTGGACATCCGTGCAGCACTACATCTTCAACGAGGAGCTGCAGTCCTATCCGGCGCCGCAGCCGCTCGCCTTCGGCGTCAGCATGGTCGGCCCGGTGATCTACACCTTCGGCAATGAAGAGCAGAAGAAGCAATATCTGCCGCGCATTGCCAACGTTGACGATTGGTGGTGCCAGGGCTTCTCCGAGCCCGGCTCCGGCTCCGACCTCGCCTCGCTGAAGACGAAGGCCGAGCGCAAGGGCGACAAGTGGATCATCAACGGCCAGAAGACCTGGACGACGCTGGCCCAGCACGCCGACATGATCTTCTGCCTCTGCCGCACCGATCCCGGCGCCAAGAAGCAGATGGGCATCTCGTTCATCGTGTTCTCGATGAAGTCGAAGGGCGTCACCGTGCGCCCGATCCAGACCATCGACGGCGGCGTCGAGGTCAACGAGGTCTTCTTCGACGACGTCGAGGTGCCCTACGAGAACCTGATCGGTGAGGAGAACAAGGGCTGGGATTACGCCAAATTCCTGCTCGGCAATGAGCGCACCGGCATCGCGCGGGTCGGCGTCTCCAAGGAGCGGCTGCGCCGCATCCGCGATCTCGCCTCCAAGGTCGAATCCGGCGGCAAGCCGATCATCCAGGACGCCGCCTTCCGCGAGAAGCTGGCGGCCTGCGAGATCGAGCTGAAGGCGCTCGAGCTGACGCAGCTCCGCGTCGTCGCCGACGAAGGCAAGCACGGCAAGGGCAAGCCCAATCCGGCCTCGTCCGTGCTGAAGATCAAGGGCTCCGAGATCCAGCAGACCACCACCGAGCTCTTGATGGAAGTGATCGGCCCGTTCGCCGCGCCTTACGACGTGCACGGCGACGACGGCTCCAACGAAGCCATGGAGTGGACCGCCCAGATCGCGCCGAGCTACTTCAACAACCGCAAGGTCTCGATCTACGGCGGCTCCAACGAGATCCAGCGCAACATCATCGCCAAGGCGGTGCTGGGGCTGTGATCTGCTCCCTCTCCGCGGAGGCGGGGAGGCAATTTTTCACCGTCATTCCGGGGCGCGACGAAGTCGCGAGCCCGGAATCCATCGGGCCGCATACGCTGAGGCGAAATGGATTCCGGGCCTGGCCCTTCGGGCCATCCCGGAATGACGAAGCCAAATAGTCCGGGTACGAGGAACCAAAGAAATGGATTTTGATCTGTCCGAGGAGCAGCGGCTTCTCAAGGAAAGCATCGACGGCCTGCTGACCGATTCCTACGATTTCGAGAGCCGCAAGAAGTACATGAAGGAGAAGGGCGGCTGGAGCCAGGCCGTCTGGGGCAAGCTCGCCGAGCAGGGCCTGCTCGGCCTGCCGTTCGCGGAGGCCGATGGCGGCTTCGGCGGCGGCGGCGTCGAGACCATGATCGTGATGGAAGCGCTCGGCAAGGCGCTGGTGCTCGAGCCCTATCTCGCAACCGTCGTGATCGGCGGCGGCTTCCTGCGCCACGCCGGCAGCGATGCGCAGAAGGCCGCGCATGTGCCTGCCATCATCGACGGCAGCAAGACGCTTGCATTTGCCCAGCTCGAGAAGAACTCCCGCTACGATCTGTTCGATGTCTCGACGACCGCGAAGAAGAAGGGCGACGGCTGGATCATCGACGGCGAAAAATTCGTCGTGCTCAACGGCGAGAACGCCGCCACGCTTCTCGTCACCGCGCGCACCAAGGGGGACCGCCGCGACAAGACCGGGATCGGCGTGTTCCTGGTGCCCGCGAATGCCAAGGGCGTCACCAGGAAATCGTACCCGACCCAGGACGGCCTGCACGCCGCCGACATCACCTTCACCGGTGTCGAGGTGGGCGCGGATGCCGCGATCGGCAATCCCGAGGATTCGCTCGCGCTGATCGAACGCGTCGTTGACGAAGCCCGCGTCGCGCTTTGCGCCGAAGCGGTCGGCCTGATGGACGAGTCGCTCAAGACCACGGTCGAGTACATCAAGACGCGCAAGCAGTTCGGCGTCGCGATCGGCTCGTTCCAGTCGCTCCAGCACCGCGCCTCCGACATGTTCGTCGCGGCCGAGCAGGCGCGCTCGATGTCGATGTTCGCAACCATGGCGAACGACTTCGAGAACGCCAAGGAGCGCTCCAACGCGATCGCCGCGGCCAAGGTGCAGATCGGCAAGTCGCTGAAATTCGTCGGCCAGCAGTCGATCCAGCTCCACGGCGGCATCGGCATGACCATGGAGGCGAAGATCGGCCACTACTTCAAGCGCCTGACCATGATCGAGAACACGTTCGGCGACACCGACTATCACCAGCGCCGCGTCGCGGATGCCGGCGGGTTGATCTAGTCGCCACCTCGCGCGTGGACGCATCGGACGGTCCAAAGCGAAAGCCCCGGAGACATCTCCGGGGCTTTCGTCGTTTGACGTTGCACGACGCGCCGCAGCTACGTCCTTGTCCGCATCCGCATCATGAAGCTGTCGAAGCTAAGCTCCGCCACCTGCATCCAGGCCAGCGATTCGCTGCGATACGCGGAGAGGCTTGCATACATCTTGCCGAAATGCGGATTGCTCTTGGCGAGGTCCGCATAGATCTCGCCCGCCGCGGTATAGCAGCTTTCGAGCACCTCCTGCGGGAACGGTTTCAGGATCGCGCCCGCAACCAGCAGCCGCTTCAGCGCCGGCGGGTTGACCGCATCATACTTGCCGGTCACCCAGGTGAAGGTGTCGAGCGAAGCCGCCGAAATGGCTGCCTGATAATGCTTGGGCAATGCATTCCACTTCTCGATATTCATGAGGTTGTGGCCCTGGCCGGTGCCTTCCCACCAGCCCGGATAGTAATAGTACTTTGCAACCTTCACGAAGCCGAGCTTCTCGTCGTCATACGGACCGACCCACTCGGCCGCATCGATGGTCCCCTTTTCCAGTGCGGGGTAGATCTCGCCGGCCGCGATCTGCTGCGGCACGCCGCCGACCTTGGCGATGATCGTGCCGGCGAAGCCGCCGACGCGGAATTTCAATCCCTTGAAGTCCTCCATGGACTTGATTTCCTTCCGGAACCAGCCGCCCATCTGAGCTCCGGTCGAACCGGTTGGAATGCCGATGGCGTTGTGCTCCTTCAAGAGATCGTTGAGCATGTCCTGACCGCCGCCCCACAACAGCCAGGAGATATGCTGGCGCGTGTTGAGCCCGAACGGCAATGACGTGCCGAAGGTGAACGCCGGATTCTTGCCCCAATAGTAGTAGAGCGCGGTGTTTCCCATCTCGACAGTGCCGTTCGACACCGCGTCGAGCACCTGCAGTCCCGGCACGATCTCGCCGGCGGCGAAGGGCTGGATCTGGAAGCGGTTGTCGGTGATCTCGGCGACGCGCTTGCAGAAATATTCGCAGCCGCCATACAGCGTATCGAGCGATTTCGGCCAGCTCGCCGCCAGCCGCCATTTCACCTCCGGCATCGACTGCGCGATAGCAGGCGCGGCAACGGCACTTGCGGCAAGGCCCAATCCCCCTGCCGTCAGGAATTTACGACGTTCCATGCGTTTCCCCTCTGGGTGTTGTCGAGTCCTCGACGAGGGATCGCGATCTTGTTGCCGCTTTGATGTTCGCCGGTGGCCGACGTTTTCTTGGTGTCCGAGATTCAGTATTCCCGGATCGCGTTCAGGATGACGAAAGGGCATCTGCAAATCAAGAGTGGTGTGGTTGGGCTGTCAGCCTCGAACCTCAATGCTGCGCTGCGAATGCTGCCTCCATGGCCTTCCGGACCTCCACCGTCTCGTTGCTGGCGTCGAACTCGACGTCGTCCCAGCGCACCACCGTGCCATGTGCAATGTCATGTTTCAGCTTCAGGCGATGGGCGAGCCCGATCGGCAGCGCGCCGGCCTTGAGGCTCGCGGCCGCCGGCACCAGCTTGCCCCACACGGTGTAGCCGCCTTCGCCGTCCAGCATCTCACCGGCGCGCAGATTGCGTTTTGCCACCGCTGCGACGTCGCCGCGGAAGCCGTAGGGCTGGCCGGTCGGCTCGCCCCGCAACGCGGCCGACAGCACCGAGATGTTCAGTTCGAGCCCGATCAGGTGATAGGGCTTGTACATCGCCGCAAAGCGTCCGCTGGCGTCGGTCTTCAGGCCGTACTGCTTGAAGCAGTCCGCGGCATAGTCGTTCGGGGCCTCCAGCACGACATAGACGCCCCAGCGCAGGTCGCGAAACACCGGCCGTCCGTCGCGTTCGAGCGAGGACACGACTTCCACCACGCCAGACCGTTCCAGCACGCCGCCGCGCGATCGCGGCCGCATGATATGCGGCAGATCGTCGACGCCGCAGGGCGGAAACAGCAGCCCCTCCGTCGGCACGTCGAGGCCGCAGGCATTGGCGATCGCGGCCATCTCGATCGCCGATTTGGTGCCGTCGAGGAATGAGTTGAACATCTGCGGATTCATGCCGGCGGACTGCGCTTCGCCCGCAGTCAGGCCGTAATGCTGCCAGACGCCGTCCGGCGTCACGTCGTGATAGGCCGGCAGATATTTCGTGCCCTTGCCGGCGGCAACGACGCGAAAGCCGGTGGCGCGCGCCCAGTCGACCATCTCCGCCGTCAACGCCGGCTGGTCGCCATAGGCGAGCGAATAGACCACGCCCGCCTTGCGCGCTTCCTCGGCGAGCAGCGGGCCCGCCAGCACGTCGGCCTCGACATTGACCATCACGATATGCTTGCCCGCCGCGATCGCGGCGCGCGCGTGCCTGATGCCGACGGCCGGGTTGCCGGTCGCTTCCACCACCACGTCCATCGCGCCGCCGGCAATCGCGCGTGCGCCGTCATCGGTGAAGACAGTTGCGGCGATGCGCGCCTCATCCCAGCCGACCGTGCGGCAGGCCTCGCGCGCGCGCTCGCGATCGATGTCGACGATAATGGGCACCTCCAGCCCCGGCGTATGCGGCACCTGTGCCAGAAACATCGAGCCGAATTTACCCGCGCCGATCAGCGCGACACGCACAGGCTTGCCGGCGGACGCGCGGGCCTGGAGGAGGCGGAAGAGGTTCATGGGAAATGTCCAGTGCAACTATCGTGTCCCGGACGCGGTGCGGCGCGAAGTGCCGCTCCGCAGAGCCGGGACCCAGTGTGAGGGAATTCCGTGCGGCATGGGCCCCGGCTCTGCAGCGCATCGTCGAAGAGACGCTGCGCCGCGTCCGGGGCACGACACCTGTCTACTCCGCCGCCTGCCGCGGCGCACGTGCGAGCCGCAGCAGGGCGTCGTCGTCCACCGTCTTGATCGGCGCAAAATCGCGGTGGGCGATGTACTCGGGCCGCGTGGGGTTGCGGATGTGGTTCGAGACCGCGTTCAGCGTCAGGTACACGATCTTGCGCGGGTAGGGCGTGATGTTGCCGGCCGAGCCGTGCACGAGATTGCCGTGGAACATCAGCATGCCGCCGGGCTTGCCGGTAGGCGCGACGATGCCGCCCTGCTTGACGAGGCGCGTCACTGTTGCCTCGTCCAGCGTCCACAGCGGGTAGGACGTGGTGGCAAGGTCATGCGAGGCTTCGAGGTCGCCGGCGTTCTGGCTGCGCGGCACCAGCATCAGGGGGCCGTTGATCGGCATCACCTCGTCGAGGAAGATCGCGATGTTCATCGCGCGCGGCTCCGGCATGCCGTCGTCGCGCTTCCAGGTGCCGTAATCCTGGTGCCATTGCCAGACGTCGCCGGTGAAGGCCGATTTCGCATTGATCTTGAACTGGTGCATGTAGACAGGCTCGCCGAACAATTGCTCGACCGGGTCGATCATGCGCGGATGCGCGCCCAGGATGCGGAAGGCCTCGTTGTAGAGATGCGCGGCAAACGCCGTGCGCGGGGCGCCGCTCTTCTCGCGCCAGACCTCCGGCCGATTGGCATCGTAGATGCCGACCGCCTCGCGCGCGAGCAGATCGACCTCCTCCTGGCTGAACAATTCGGGCAGGAACAGCCAGCCCTCGCGGTGGAAGAACTCCAATTGCTCCTGAGACAGTTTCATGGGCCGTCCTCCTGTTTTGATTTTTGTTGTTCGTCGTTCCGGGGCGGTCCGCAGGACCGAACCCGGAACCTCGAGATTCCGGATCGCGCTTCGCGCGACCGGAATGACAGCGTTTAGCTACGCCGCCGCCTCGTCCGTCGCCCTCAATCTCTCCTCGGTCATCCGTCCCGCCGTCTGCGCATGCGCGAGTGCCGCGCGTTCGGCGGCATTCGCCTCGCCCGCGAGAATGTGTCCGGCGATCGTCGCATGCTCGGCCCAGGCGCTGCCGCGGTAGTCGAGCTCCGACAGCACCGTCGCCATCGAGCGGCGCATATGCGGCCATTGCGGCGCGATCGTCTCCTCGATCACGGGATTGCCGGCGAGCTGGTAGATCGCGCGATGAAAATCGACGTCGAGGGTGATGAGCTCGGCAAGCGACGTCTTGCGATCGATGCGGCGCCCGGCGGCGAGCGCCGCCTCGAGCCGTGCGCGTCCTGCCGCGTCGCTTGCGGCGCGCGTCGCCGCGAGCCTGGCGGCGAGTGCATCGATGGCGCCGCGCACCTCGTAGAGCTGGCGGATGCGCGCGGGATCGAGCTGGGTGACCTCGAAGCCGCGCCGGCCGCTTTCGGCGACGAGGCCCTGCCGATGCAGCAGATGCAGCGCGTGCGACACCGGCTGGCGCGACACGCCGAGCTTGTCGGCGAGCTCGTTCTGCCGGATGCGCTGGCCGGGCTGCAACGTGCGATCGGAGATCGCCTCCAGGATCCGTGCATAGACCTGGTCGATCAGGTTCGGGAGCGGGTCGAGAGGGATCACGCCGGCGGCTCCGAAACAGAGGGAATACGGAATTCCGTATTCGACGCTACGCGGTCTGGCAGGGGGCGTCAAGCGGTACCGGAGGATGGCCGCCTCTCATTTTCGGGGGCAGGCTAAGCTATTGATATTACTTGTGCCGTCTACTGTGCATGGGGTTGTTTTCGAGAAAATGACATGGGCCCGGTTTGGCGCCTGCGGTTGCCGTCGACACGGTACGGCTCGCTGCCGAGGATGCCACGCCCGGCCTAGCGCTCCAGCACCTCCACCTCGATCGCCGCGATCTCTTCTGCATCGGCCACCGCCTCGATCGCCGCGATCCGGTCGCCGCTGAAGGTCACGCGCAGCGCGATGCGCAATTGCCCGCCGAGGATGACCGCAACACCCATCTCGCCATCGACCAGCGCCGCGCGCGCGGCCTGGGCGCGGCCCTTGTAGAGCTGCGCGACCGCATCGGCGCCGCGGATCTCCGGCAGCGTACCGAGCCGCACCGCGGCCTGGTCGGCGCGAAAGACGACGTCGGGATCGAGCACGGCAAGCAGCCCCTCGAAATTGCCTTCGCGCGAAGCTGCGAGGAAGGCATCGACGATCTTGCGTTGACGCGACAGGTCCGTCTCGGGCACCGGCGCGCCCTGCACGCGCCGCCGCGCGCGGCTGGCAAGCTGGCGCGAGGCATCGACGGAGCGCCCGACGATCGGCGCGATCTCCTCGAAGGGCACCGCGAACATGTCGTGCAGCACGAAGGCGAGCCGCTCCGCCGGCTGCAAGGTTTCCAGCACGATCAGGAGTGCCGCGCCGACGGAATCGGCCATTTCCGCGTCGCGCTCCCGCGTCTCGTCAACCGGCTCCGGCACATGCGGGCCCATCGGGTCCTCCCGGCGCGACTTTCGTGCGCGCAGCATGTCGAGGCAGATGCGCGCGACCACGGTGGTCAGCCAGCCCCGCAAATTCGCGACATCGGACGTATCGCTCCGGCTGAGCCGCAGCCAGGCCTCCTGCACGGCATCGTCGATCTCGCCGCGGGAGCCCAGCATCCGGTAGGCGACCGCGCGCAAATGCTCCCGATTGGCCTCGAACTGCTGGCTGAGAAAATCTTCTTCGAAGTTTTTTTGGGTCATCGGTCACATTCCCTCATCGCGATCCGTCATGCCCATGACGAAGCCAATCCGGCCAATGTGACCGGAACCTTCGAAATTCGACAGATGGAGACGACAATGATGCACGCCCGCATGAATCACCCCGTCATGGTCCTGCCCGAGGCCATGAATGTCCTGCAATCTCTCGGCAATTTGACCAAACAGGGCCTGCCGGAAAAGCTCCTGGAACTGGTGCACCTGCGCGCCAGCCAGATCAACGGTTGCAGCGTCTGCGTTGACATGCACCCGAAGATCGCCCGCAAGTCTGGCGAGACCGACGAGCGCCTGTTCGCCGTCTCGGCCTGGCGCGACACCCCCTATTTCACCGAAGCCGAGCGCGCCGCGCTGGCTCTGGCCGAGGCGGTCACCCGTATCGCCGACCGCGAGGATCCGGTGCCCGATGCGATCTGGAACGAGGCCGCCAAGCATTTTGACGAGCGCGAGCTCGCAACCCTGATCCTCTCGATCGCGACCATCAACGTCTGGAACCGACTCAACGCGACGATCAACATGCCGGTCGGCGTGTGGAAGGTGGCGTGAGGGAGGCACCGGCCTCGCGCTCCCTCGCCCCGCTTGCGGGGAGAGGGTGGGGTGAGGGGGAGTCTCCGCGGCGACGGTGAGAGTTGGACATGCGGAAGCTCCCCCTCACCCGCCGCGCTTCGGACGATGCTTCGCATCGCTCGGCGCGTGTCGGCCTCTCCCCGCACGCGGGGAGAGGCGAAGCGAAGGAAGCGCCTACTCCGCCAGAAACCTGTTCACCACCTCGCCGAACTCCAGCGGCGCCTGCTCGAACATCCAGTGGCCGGCATTTTCGATCACCGCCGTCCTGCTGCCCGCGATGTGCTCCGCCAGCACGCGCCACATCACCGACAGGCTTCCCGTCGTCGCACCGCCGCCGATCAGGAGCGTCGGCGTCCTGATCGCCTGCGCATCCGCCAGGGTGTAGGGCCTGCGCTGCTCGTTGATCTGGCCGAGGAAGGTGATGGCGTTGTCGCGCAATTGCTGCTTCGCCGCCGCCGGCACGCGCCGCCACGAGCCGTCGCCCTCGATACCCTCGTAGAAGTTCTGCAGTGCGCCCTCGATGTCGCCGGCGCGGATCATCTCGACCGAGCGCGCCGTGCGCGTCGCCAGCGGTGGATGCGCGGGCGTGCCTTCAGGCGCCGGCAGGCTGGCGTCGAGATCGCCACCGGGCTCGGCCAGCACCAGCTTGCGCAACAGATCAGGCCGCGCCTGCGCCACGCGAAAGGCGATATGGCCGCCGCGCGAATGTCCCATGAGATCCACGGGTGCGGGCCTGACCTGCTCGATGAAGGCGATCACATCAGTGACGTGCTGCGCCATCTTGTAGTCCTCGCCGATGGCGTCCCAATGCTCGGGAAAGAAATGCCGCAGGCTGACCGAGATCACCCGATGGCGCTTCGACAGCGGGCCGAGCACCGAATACCAGGTGCGGAAATCCCCTAACGTGCCATGCACGCAGACCAGCGGCGGGCCGTCTCCGACTTCGAGATAGGCCATGTCATAACCGTTGACGCGAAATGTCTGCATGCTCAGCCCGCCAGAAAGTCCAGCACCACTTCGGAGTATTTTTGCGGCGCCTGCTCGAACATCGGATGCGTCGCGTTCGGGATGATCGCCGTCTTGGAATAGGGCACATGCGCGGCCAGCGCATGCAGCACCTTCGGCAGCAGGCCCTTGGTCCGCGCGCCCAGGATGAACAGTGTCGGCATTCTGATCGATTCGGCATCCGCCTTCGAGAAGGGCGGGCGGTTGTCGCGGACCTGGCCGATCAGCGTCATGGCGTTGTCGCGCAGATTCTGCTTCACCATCGCCGGCAGCCGCGGCCAGGTGCCAGCGCCCTCCAGCGTGTCGATGAAGACGGCGAGGCCGCCGTCGACGTCGCCGGCCGCGATCTTCTCCGCCGACGCCGTGAAGCGTGCCAGCAGCGGCGAGGGGCCGCCGGCATAGTCGGGATCGAGGCTCGCATCGAGCTCGCCGCCGGGCTCGGCGAGGATCAGCCGCCGCAGCAGCTCCGGCCGCCGTTGCGCCACGCGGAAGCAGATGTGCCCGCCGCGGGAATGCCCCATCAGGTCGACGGGACCGAGGTCGAGTTTTTCGATGAAGGCGATGACGTCGTCGACATGCTGGCTGATGGAGTAGGTGTCACCGAGGCCGTCCCACTGCTCGGGGAAGAAGTGCCGCAGGCTGACGGCAATCAGCCGGTGCCGTTGCGTCAGCGGCCCGAACACGCAGCCCCAGATGCGGAAGTCCGAGAGCGAACCATGCACGCAGACCAGCGGCGGGCCGCCTTTGGCTTCGCCCACGTCGAGATAGGGCATGTCGTATCCGTTGACGTGGAGGCTCTGCATTCTTGGCTCGCGAGAAGGGAGGCGGAACTCCTGTGCAAGATTCCCGGAAACCGGGTGGATCGCAACTATTTCCAAGCCTAGATTTGGCCAGAGATCACATTGGGGGCATGCGACAAGGACGCAGCCAGGAACCAAGCCATGACCGACCAGCATTTTGCCCTGTTCGATACCCGGATCGGCCTCTGCGCCATCGCCTGGGGCCCGCGCGGCATCAACGGCACGCAGCTGCCGATGGGCGGCGAGCAGAAGATTCGCACCCGCATCAGTCAGCGCCACATCGATGCCAGTGAAGCCGAGCCGACCGCCGAGGTGCAGCAGGCGATCGACCGCATCACAAGACTGCTCGCGGGCGAGCCGGATGATCTCACCGACATCCCGCTCGATCTCGACGGCGTGCCCGACTTCAACCGCGGCGTCTACGAGATCGCCCGTACCATCCCGCCCGGCAAGACCATCACCTATGGCGACATCGCCAAGCAGCTCGGCGGCGTCGAGCTGTCGCGCGATGTCGGCCAGGCGCTGGGCCGCAACCCGTGCCCGATCGTCGTGCCCTGCCACCGCGTGCTGGCGGCCGGCAACAAGCCCGGCGGCTTCTCGGCCAATGGCGGCGTGGTGACGAAGCTGAAGATGCTCGAGATCGAAGGCGCGCTGGTGAACCACACGCCGAGCCTGTTTGATTGAGGCTACGTTGAGGTTCGCTCGGCGTCATGGCCGGGCTTGACCCGGCCATCCACGTCCTCATTCGCGGTACAAGGAACGTGGATGCCCGGGACAAGCCCGGACATGACGGTGTTCGGAACGACTGCTCGGGCTAAATCTTCGCCGCCGTCTTCGGCCAATATTTATCGCGCAAATGCCGCTTCACCAGCTTGCCGGTCGGCGTGCGCGGCAGCTCGGCCTCGAAATCGATCGAGCGCGGGCACTTGATGGCGGAGAGGCGGCCCTTGCAGTAGGCGATCAGATCGGCCTCGAGCTCCTTGCCGGCGCGTTTGGGGTCGTGCGGCTGCACCACCGCCTTCACCTCCTCGCCCATCTCCTCGTTCGGCACGCCGAATACGGCAACGTCCGCGACTTCGGGGTGGGTGATGAGCACGTCCTCGGTCTCCTGCGGGTAGATGTTCACCCCGCCCGAGATGATCATGTAGGACTTGCGATCGGTGAGATAGAGAAAGCCGTCCTTGTCGAGATAGCCGACATCGCCGAGCGTCGACCAGCCCTTGGCGTTGTAGGCCTTCTTGGTCTTCTCGGGATCGTTGTGATAGGTGAAAACAGGCGCGTCGGCGAAATAGACCGTGCCGATTTCGCCGGTCGGCTGCTCCTCGTCGTTCTCGTCGAGAATCTTGATCTTGCCGACCACGGCGCGGCCGACGCTGCCGCGATGCTCCAGCCATTCTTTCGAATTGCACACGGTGACGCCGTTACCTTCCGAGCCGGCGTAATACTCGATCAGGATCGGTCCCCACCAGTCGATCATTGCCGCTTTGACATCGACCGGGCAGGGGGCGGCGGCGTGGATGGCGCCCTTGAGCGTCGAGACGTTGTACTTCGTGCGGACATCGTCCGGCAGCTTCAGCATGCGCACGAACATGGTCGGCACGAGCTGCGACTGCGTGATCCTGTACTTCTCGACCAGCTTCAAGAACTCTTCGGCGTCAAAACGCTCCATGATGATGGAGGTGCCGCCGAGCACGATCGCCATCATGTTGAAGCGCAAGGGAGCCGCGTGATAGAGCGGTGCCGGCGACAGATACGTGCTCTCCGCATTCATACCGCACATGTCCGCGCAGAGCACGCGCAGGAAGGCGTTCGGCACGTCGATCCTGTTGCCCTCGAACGCCTTCTTGATGCCCTTGGGCCGGCCGGTGGTGCCGGACGAGTACAGCATGTCGTAGCCGGCGACCTCGTCGGCGATCGGCGTCGTTGGCTGCGCGATTGCTTCCTTGTCGTAGGAGCGGAATCCGGGCAGCGGCTCGTCCATCATGTAGAAGACCGGCTCGCCGGGCGTGCCCTTGATCAGGGCCTTGATCTGGTCGGCGCATTTCGGCGTGGTGATCACGACCTTGGCGCCGCAATCGGCGATGATGTAGTCGATCTCGTCCTGCTTCAGATAGCGGCTGATCGCGGTGTAGTAGAGCCCGCTGCGCTGCGCGGCCCAGCAGATCTCCATGAAGGCGAGGCGGTTCTCCATCAACAGCGCGATGTGGTCGCCGGCCTTCAGGCCGAGCGAGCGGAACAGGTGTGCGCCCTGGTTCGAGAGCTCGTCGAGCTCGCGATAGGTGATCGCCTTGCCGGTGCCGGCCATTTGGTAGGCGATCTTGTTCGGCGTGGTCTTGGCGTAGACGGAGGGATGGGTCATGGCGTTTCCTCAAAACGCGAATGGCGAATAGCGAATGGCGAATAGGGAAGGGCAAACCGCTCTTCGCCTGCTCACCATTCGCTACTCGCCACTCACTACTCGCTTTTGTTCTTACAGCCGCTCCACGATCGTCACATTGGCCATGCCGCCGCCTTCGCACATGGTCTGGAGGCCATAGCGCTTGCCGCGCTGGTGCAGCGCGTGGATCAGCGTCGTCATCAGCTTGGTGCCGGAGCCGCCGAGCGGATGGCCGAGCGCGATGGCGCCGCCATTGACGTTGAGGCGCTCCGGATCGGCGCCGGTGGTCTTCAGCCAGGCGGTCGGCACCGAGGCGAAGGCCTCGTTGACCTCGAACAAGTCGATGTCGCCGATCGTCATGCCGGCCTTCTCCAGCGCGCGCTTGGTGGCGTGCAGCGGCGCGTCGAGCATGATCACGGGATCGCCGCCCATCATGGTCATGTGATGGACGCGCGCGAGCGGCTTGACGCCGAGCTGCTTCAACCCGCGCTCGTTCACCACCATGACGCCGGAAGCGCCGTCGCAGATCTGGCTGGCGCTGGCCGCGGAGAGCTTGCCGTTCTCGGCGATCAGCTTGACGCCCTTGATGCCGTCGAGCGTGGCGTCGAAGCGGATGCCCTCGTCGATGTGGTGGGTGTCCTTGCTGCCGTCGGCGCGGGTGATCTCGAGCGGCACGATCTCCTTCTTGAAGTGGCCGGCTTGCGTCGCCGCGATCGCGCGCTGATGGCTGTTGTAGGAATATTCGTCGAGCTCATCCTTGGAGAGGCCGTACTTCTCGGCCATCATCTCCGCGCCGGTGAACTGGCTGAACACGATGTTGGGGTACCTCGCTTCGATGCCCGGGCTCTTGTAATTGCCAAAGCCGTTCTTGGCCGGGAGCTGCGAGGACAGGCCCATCGGCACGCGCGTCATCGATTCCACGCCGGCGGCGATCACGACGTCCATCGTGCCGGACATCACGGCTTGGGCCGCGAAGTGCAGCGCCTGCTGCGAGGAGCCGCACTGGCGGTCGATCGAGGTACCCGGCACGCTTTCCGGCAGCTTCGAGGCCATGATCGCATTGCGCGCGACGTTGTTGGACTGTTCGCCGACCTGCATCACGCAGCCCATGATCACGTCCTCGACCAGGGCCGGACCGACCTTGGTGCGATCGACCAGCTCGTCCAGCACCTTGGCGGCGAGATCGGCCGGATGCCAGCCGGCGAGGCGGCCCCCCTTGCGCCCGCCGGCGGTACGCGCAGCGGCGACGATGTAAGCCTCGGCCATTTCGGTCTCTCCCTGAATTTTTCTGGATCGGGTTGGGTTGTCGGGGCGGATTAAAAGGGCGCGACGTCATTTAGTCAATCGATCAATTAACTCTTGTGATGAGACGCTGCTTGGGCTTATCTGCGCCCCGCTTCAAGCGGCGAGAACAGGGATCTCCGTGGCTACCAGCGTACCGAACAGGCCCCCCAGCGGAAAGAATTCCACGGCAGAGAAATTGCTCGTGGCCGCGAGCGAGCTGATGATCGAACGTTCCTCGATCGAGATTTCGCTCTCCGACATCGCCCAGAAGTCGGGCGCCAACGCCGCGCTGGTCAAATATCACTTCGGCAACAAGGACGGCCTGCTGCTGGCGCTGCTCGAGCGCGATGCGGGAACGGAGCTCTCCAACCTCGAATATCTGCTGGCGCAGCCGATCACGCCGACCGCGAAGCTGAAGCTGCATATCGGCGGCATCATCCGCGCCTATCACCGGTTCCCCTACATGAACCGGCTGATCCACTATCTCCTGCACGAGAGCGTTGCGGGCTCCGCCGACGAAGTCTCGAAATTCTTCGTCGCGCCGCTGCTGGATTTTCATCGCCGCCTGCTCGCCGAAGGCGTCAGCAGCGGCGAATTCCGCCAGACCGATCCGGTGCTGTTCTACACCAGCCTGATCGGCGCCTGCGATCACCTGTTCTTCGGCCGGCACGCGATGTCCCGCGCGACCGGCGTCGGCCCGGTCACCGATGAAGTCTGCCGGCAATACATCAAGCACATGGAAACGCTGATCTGCGGCGGAATATTGAATGGGCGAATGGCGAATGGCGAGTAGCGAATGGGGCTCCCGTTCCATTCGCCACTCCCTATTCGCCATTCGCCATTAACGCCAAAAACCAAGGAGAGCTAAGATGCAGCTGAAAGACGTAGCCGTTCTCATCACCGGCGGTGGTTCGGGTCTTGGTGCCGCGACCGCCCGCGCCATGGCCGCCAAGGGCGCCAAGATCGGCGTGATCGACCAGAGCAAGGAAAACGCCGAGAAGGTCGCGGCCGAAGTGAAGGGCGTCGCGCTTCATGCCGACGTCACCAGCGAGGAGCAGATCAAGGCGGCGATCGCGAAGGCGGAAGCCGCGCATGGCGTCGCCCGCGTGCTGATGAACTGCGCCGGCATCGGCGGCTCGCAGCGCATCGTCGGCCGCGACGGCGTTTATCCCTTGGAAAAGTTCGCGCGCATTATCAACGTCAACCTGATCGGCACCTTCAACTGCCTGCGGCTGTTCGCCGAGCGCCTCGTCACGATCGAGCCGATCGGCGAAGAGCGCGGCGTCATCATCAACACGGCGTCGGTCGCGGCCTATGAAGGTCAGATCGGCCAGATCGCCTATGCAGCGTCGAAGGGCGGCGTCGTCGGCCTCACGCTGCCGGCCGCGCGCGACTTCGCCAGCCAGAAGATCCGCGTCAACACCATCGCGCCCGGCCTGTTCTTCACGCCGCTGCTGATGGGCTTGAACGAAGAGGCCCGCAAGAGCCTGGGCGCCCAGGTGCCGCATCCCTCGCGCCTTGGCGACGCCAATGAATACGGCATGCTCGCGGTGCACATCGTCGAGAACCCGATGCTGAACGGCGAGACCATCCGCCTCGACGGCGCGATCCGCATGGCGCCGCGGTAACTCCGCCGTCGTCCTGGCGAAAGCCAGGACCCATTACCACCGGCGTAAGTTGTCACACGAGCTCAACCAACGCCGGTGGTCCAACAACGCGGGCCTGTGATTATGGGTCCTGGATCAGCGCTCGCTCCGCTCGCTTGTCCAGGACGACGATGGAGAGATCGCGCATGTCCCAACCGCTGCTGATCGAGCACAACGACGGCGTCGACCGGGTGACGCTCAATCGTCCTGACAGCCTCAACGCGCTCGATCCCGCGCTGATCGACGCGCTCAACGTCTATTTCCAGGGCCTCCAGCGCAACCGCGAGACGCGCGTCGTAGTGCTGAAGGGCGCCGGCAAGAATTTTTGCGCGGGCCTCGATCTCAAGGCCGCGATGGCGCGCCGCGCCGGGCAGCAGGAGCCGCCCGGCGTCACCGAATCCCTGGACTCGCAGCGCCGCATCGCCGACATCGTGATGCTGATGCGGCGTTGTCCGCAGCCGATCCTGGCGCTGGTGCAGGGCGCGGCGGCCGGCGGCGGCTTTGCGCTGGCGCTTGCGGCCGACATCCGCATCGCGACGAAGTCGGCGCGGATGAACTGCGCCTTCATCAAGCTCGGCCTTGGCGGCTGCGACATCGGCACAAGCTATTTTCTGCCGCGCCTCGTCGGTGTCTCCGTCGCCTCCGAGCTGATCCTCACGGGGCGCTTCATCGGCGCCGAGCGGGCGCTCGCGGTCGGCCTCGTCTCCGAGGTCGTCGACGAAGACAAGCTCGATGACGCGGCCGAGCCTTACATCGATGCGATGATCACGGCCTCGCCGGTGGGGCTTCGCCTCTCGAAAGAATGCCTCAACATGAGCGTCGATGCCGGATCGCTGGAAGCTGTTATCGCGATGGAAGACCGCAACCAGGTCCTGTGCAGCCGCTCCGAGGAATTTTCGGAAGGCATCAGGGCCTTCCTTGAGAAGCGAAAGCCTGTCTATATCAGGCGCTGAACGACGAAGATCCGCAAAGGACAGTAATTCCGGGAGACGCAAAATGAGTGGCAGCGCGGCGGCGGTGATGACGAAGCCCGCCTTTCGCAAGGTCGAGTGGCTGGCACGCGACATCGACGTCGAGCGCCGCGGCGACGGCACGGTCGTGCTGAAGTCGCGCATTCCGCTGCAACCTTACGAGAAGCACATCCCGGCCTCGCTCGCCAAATGGGCGAAGGAAGCACCCGAGCGCATCTGGCTCGCCCAGCGCGGCGGCCCGAACCGCGAATGGCGGAGGGTCTCTTACGGCGAAGCCAAGCGCACCGTGGATGCGTTGACGCAAGGCCTGCTCAATCTCGGTCTCGATGGCCACCCTGTCACGATCCTGTCCGGCAACTCGATCGAGCATGCGCTGATGACGCAGGCTGCGATGCAGGCGCGCGTTCCGGCGGCTCCCGTGTCGCCGGCCTACTCGTTGATGAGCCATGATCACGTCAAGCTGAAATATTTGTTCGACCTGATCAAGCCGGCCGTGGTGATGGTGCAGGACGGCCCGACCTTCGAGAACGCACTCAAAGCGCTCGATCTCACCGGCGTCACCGTGGTCCACGTCTTGCGTCCCTGCGACGGCATCAAGAGCGTCAGCTTTGCCGAGCTTGCGGCAACGCCGGTGACCGCCGCTGTCGCGGAGTCGATTGCCAAGATCACGCCCGACACCGTCGGCAAGCTGCTCTTCACGTCAGGTTCGACCGGCATGCCAAAAGCCGTCATCAACACGCAGCGCATGATGTGCGCCAATGCCGCGATGATGATGCAGGTGCGGCCGCGCGATCCGGGCGGTCCGATCTCGACCATGCTGGACTGGATGCCGTGGAACCACACGATGGGCGGCAATGCCGCGTTTCATCCCATCCTGGTCGACGGCGGCACGCTCTATATCGACGACGGCCGGCCGATGCCGGGCCAGTTCGAGGAGACGCTGCGCAATCTGCGCGAGATCTCGCCGACCTATTACGCCAATGTGCCCGCCGGCTACGCCGCGCTCGCCGCTGCCATGGAGAAGGACGATGCGCTGTGCCGCTCCTTCTTCAAGAACCTGTCGATCATGGCCTATGGCGGCGCGCGGCTGCCGGACGATCTCTACGACCGCATGCAGGCCCTCGCGGTGAAGACCACCGGCGAGCGCATCGTGTTCTACACCGGCTGGGGCTCGACCGAGACCGCGCCGACCTCGACCGGCACCTATTGGGACACCGAGCGCGTCGGCCTGATCGGCCTGCCGTTCCCCGGCGTCGAATTGAAGATGGTGCCGTGCGGCTCGAAATACGAGCTGCGCTTGCGCGGCGTCAACGTCACGCCCGGCTATTTCGGCCAGCCGGAGCTGACCAGGAAGATGTTCGACGAGGAAGGCTTCTACTGTATCGGCGATGCCGGCATCTTCGTCGACGATGCCGATCCGGTGAAGGGTATCATCTTTGCCGGGCGCGTCGTCGAAGACTTCAAGCTGACCACCGGCACGTTCGTCCATGTCGGCTCGCTCCGCACCGACACCATCGCAGCCGCAACGCCCGTCGTGCATGACGCGCTGATCGCGGGGCAGGATCGCGCCTTCATCGGCCTGCTCGCCTGGCCGAACTTGCATGCCTGCCGCCAGCTTGTCGGCAATCCCGATCTCAGTTTTGAGCAGGCCGTGAAACATCCCGAGGTGATCGCCTGCTTCAGGCGCGGTCTGGAAGCGCACAACAGGGAGTGCGAAGGCGCCAGCAGCCGCATCATCGCGCGCGCCATGCTGATGGTCGAGCCGCCTTCGATCGACGGTAATGAGCTGACCGACAAGGGCTACATCAACCAGCGCGCCGGCCTGGAGCGTCGGGCTGTGCTGGTGGAGCGGCTCTACGCGGACAAGCCGGATCAGGATGTGATCGTGCTGCGATGAGTGCGCAATTCTCTCCATTCGTCATTCCGGGATGGCCCGAAGGGCCAGGCCCGGAATCCATCGGGCCGCATGCGCGTGGCGAAATGGATTCCGGGCTTGCGACTTCGTCGCGCCTCGGAATGACGGCATCAATTCAAATGACACAATAAGAAGGCAAGCCGCCATGAACTTCGACTTCTCCGACGACCAGAAGCAGCTCCGCGATCAGGCGCGCAAATTCCTCACCGAAAAATGCTCGCCCAAGGCGGTGCGCGTCGTGCTCGACGGCAAGGCGCCCTACGACAAGGAACTCTGGAAGGGCCTCGCCGAGATGGGTTTTCTCGGTGTCGCAATCCCCGAGGAATTCGGCGGCGCGGGCGCCGGCCATCTCGAGCTCTGCGTGATCGCGGAAGAGATGGGCCGGGCCAACGCGCCGGTGCCGTTCTCGTCGACCGTTTATCTTGCCGCCGAAGCGCTGCTGATCGCCGGCAGCGACGCGCAGAAGAAGAAGTGGCTGCCGGCGATTGCCTCGGGCGAGGCGATCGGGACGCTGGCGCTGTTCGAGGGCAAGGGCAATCCGTCGCCGAAGACCATCAAGCTGACTGCTGCGAATGGCGTGCTCAACGGCCTCAAGAAGCCCGTGGCCGATGGCGTGATCGCCGACTTCGCCGTCGTTGCAGCGCGGACGGGGTCGAGCGGGCGTGAGAGCGACATCTCGCTGTTCCTGGTCGATCTCAGGGGCGGCGGCGTCGAGGTGAAAAGCCTGACCAACCTTGATCCGACGCGTGGCCAGGCGGAGATCACTTTCAAGGACTGCAAGGCCGAGCCGCTGGGCGCGGCCGGCGAGGGCTGGAGCATCCTCACCCAGGTGCTCGACCGTGCCGCTGTGCTGTGCGCCTTCGAGCAGGTTGGCGGCTCCGACCGCGCGCTGGAGATGGGCCGGGACTACGCGCTCGACCGCATCGCCTTCGGCCGCCAGATCGGCTCGTTCCAGGCGGTGAAGCACATGCTCGCGGACATGTACGTCTCGGCGACGCTGGCGCGCTCCAACAGCTATTACGGCGCCTGGGCGCTTTCGACCAACGCATCCGAATTGCCGGAAGCCGCCGCCGCCGCGCGCATCAGCGCGACGCAGGCGTTCCAGCACTGCGCCAAGAACAACATCCAGGTGCACGGCGGCATGGGTTTCACCTGGGAGTTCGACTGTCACATGTACTACCGCCGGGCGAACGCGATGGCGCTGGCCCTCGGCAGCCTGTCCTATTGGGAAGACCAGTTGATCGACCGCATGCGGAAGAAGAACGCGGCTTGATGATGATCGTGTCCCGGACGCGGCGCGAAGCGCCGCAGAGCCGGGACCCAGGGGCCGCTATGGACCCCGGATCTGCAGCGCATCACTTCGTGCTGCGCAGCGTCCGGGGAACGAACCGAGAGACAAGACCATGAACTTCGACGACACCCCGCAGGAAGCCGAATTCCGCGCTACCGCCCGCGCCTGGATCGCGGCGAACGCACCCAAGCAGTACGAGGATGAACTGCGCAAATCCTCGCTCGGCCGCACCCAGCTCAAGAACGCTGACATCCTCGAGGTCGCAAAGGCCTGGCAGAAGAAGAAGGCCGACGCCGGCTGGGCCTGCCTGCACTGGCCGAAGGAGTATGGCGGCCGTGGATCGTCGCCGATCGAGCGCGTGATCTGGCAGCAGGAAGAGGGGCCGTTCGGCAAGCTCTCCCATATGTTCATCATCGGCCACGGCATGTGCGGGCCGACCATGATGGCGTTCGCACGGGAGGAGCATAAGCGCAGCTATCTGCCGCCGCTCGCCTCAGGCGAAAAGGTCTGGTGCCAGCTGTTCTCCGAGCCGGCCGGCGGCTCCGACGTTGCCGGCCTGCGCACGCGGGCGGAGAAGGACGGCGATGAATGGGTCATCAACGGCCAGAAGATCTGGACGTCGGGTGCGCATTATTCCGATTACGGCATCCTGCTCACCCGTACCGATCCGACCGTGCCCAAGCACAAGGGTCTCACCATGTTCTTCCTGGACATGAAGAGCCCGGGCGTCGAGGTGCGGCCGATCAAGCAGGCGAGCGGTGCTTCCGACTTCAACGAGGTCTATTTCACCAACGTGCGGATTCCCGACCATCAGCGCCTCGGCGAGGTCGGTGACGGCTGGAACGTCTCGCTGACCACGCTGATGAACGAGCGCATGTCGATCGGCGCGGGCGTCTCGACCGGTTTCCCCGAATTGTTCGACTATTGCTCCAGCCTGATGCTGGACGACGGTCCGGCGATCGAGGATCGCGCGGTGCGCTCGAAGCTGGCGAACTGGGCGGTGAAGGCGAGCGGCCTGCGCTACACCAGCATGCGCGCGATCTCGGCGCTGTCGAAGGGCGAGCGGCCGGGGCCGGAGAACTCCATTGGCAAGCTCGTTGCCGGATCGATGATCCAGGACGTCGCGACCTACGCGCTGGACTTGCAGGGCGCGAGCGGCGTCATCAGCGGCCCCGAGGATGCCGAAGTCGCCGGCCGTTTCCAGGCCATGCTGCTGCGTGCGCCGGGCACCCGTGTCGAAGGCGGCACCGACGAGATCATGCGCAACATCATCGCCGAGCGGGTGCTGGGCCTGCCCGGCGACATCCGCGTCGACAAGGACGTGCCGTTCAACAAGATCCCGACGAAGGGAAGATGAGTTCGTGTCCCGGACGCGGCGCGGTACGAAGTACCGCTCCGCAGAGCCGGGACCCAGAAGGCCACAATGGGCACCGGCTCTGCGGCGCACCGCCTAGGCGCTACGCCGCGTCCGGGGCACGAAAGAGGAGAGTTCGAAAATGAACTTCGACGACACCCCGCAGGAAGCCGCATTCCGCGAGACCGCGCGCAAATGGGTCGAGGCCAACGCGCCGAAGGAGTTTTTGGCGGAGCTGTCAAAATCCTCGCTCGGCCGCATCCGGCTCGCCCAGCACGACATCGTCGATGTCGGCAAGGCCTGGCAGAAGAAGAAGGCAGAGGGCGGCTGGGCCTGCCTGCACTGGCCGAAGGAATATGGCGGCCGCGGCGCCACGCCGATCGAGCGCGTGATCTGGCAGCAGGAGGAGGGCGTCTACGGCAAGCTGACGCAGCCGTTCCAGATCGGCGAAGGCATGTGCGGCCCGACCGTGATGGCTTTCGGCAGCGAGGACGCCAAGCGCCGGTACTTGCCGAAGCTCGCCTCCGGGGAGGAGATCTGGTGCCAGCTCTTCTCCGAACCCTCGGCGGGCTCTGATGTCGCGGGCTTGCGCACGCGCGCGGAGAAGAAGGGCGACAATTGGGTCGTCAACGGCCAGAAGATCTGGACCTCGGGCGCGCATTATTCCGACTTCGGCCTTCTGATCGCGCGCACCGATCCGAACGTGCCCAAGCACAAGGGCCTCACCATGTTCTTCCTGGACATGAAGAGCCCGGGCGTCGAGGTGCGGCCGATCAAGCAGGCCAACGGCATGCAGGAGTTCAACGAGGTCTATTTCACCGACGTGGTGATCCCGGACAGCCAGCGCCTCGGCGCCGTCGGCGAGGGCTGGAGCGTCTCGCTGACCACGCTGATGAACGAGCGCATGTCGATCGGCGCGCGGCTTGCGACCGGTGTGCCCGAGATGTTCGAGTTCTGTGCGAACCTGATGCTCGAGGACGGCCTCGCCATCGACGATCCCGCGGTGCGCTCCAAGCTTGCGAGCTGGGCGGTGAAGTCGAGCGGGCTGAAATATACGAGCTACCGCGCGATCTCGGCGCTGTCGAAAGGCGAGCGGCCGGGCCCGGAGAATTCGATCGGCAAGCTGGTCTCGGGCATGATGCTCCAGGACATCGCGACCTACGCCATGGACCTCCACGGCGCGGCCGGCGTTCTCACAGGCAGCGATGAGGAGACGGTGCAGGGCCAGTTCCAACAGATGCTGCTGTCCTCGCCCTCGATGCGCATCGCCGGCGGCACCGACGAGATCCTGCGCAACATCATCGCGGAGCGCGTGCTGGGCCTGCCGGGCGACATCCGCGTCGACAAGGACGTGCCGTATAACAAGATCCCGACCAAGGGTAGATGAGAATTCCCGTGTCCCGGACGCGGTGCGGCGCGAAGTGCCGCTCCGCAGAGCCGGGACCCAGCGTGTCACAATGGGCCCCGGCTCTGCGCCGCATCACTTCGTGCTGCGTCGCGTCCGGGGCACGAAAGCGAGTTAGGCAATGGACGCAAAAGTCAACCAGAACGACCGCATCGGCGTGCTCGAAGAGCTCCTCAACGAGCGCTACTCGGTGCGCGCCTTCCTGCCCAGGCAGGTCGATCGCGCCACCATCGAGCATGTGCTGAAGACCGCGCAGCGCACCGCGTCCTGGTGCAACAGCCAGCCCTGGCAGGTCATCATCGCCAGCGGCGAGGCCAAGGAGCGCTTTCGCCAGCTGATCTACAAGGAAGCCTCCGGCGGACTCGGCGACGATTACGATTTCACCCCGCCGCGCGAATATGTCGGCGTCTATCTCGATCGCCGCCGCGAAAGCGGGTTTCAACTCTACAACACGCTCGGGATCCCCCGCGGCGACAAGATGGGCTACGCCAGGCAGGCGCTTGAGAACTACAATTTTTTCGGCGCGCCGCATGTCGCTGTCATCCACACCAACGAGCCGCTCGGCATCTACGGCGCGATCGATTGCGGCGCCTATGTCTCCAATTTCATGCTCGCCGCCCAGGCGCTCGGGCTCGGCACCATTCCGCAGGCGGCGCTGGCGCGGCACTCCGGCCTGATCCGCCGTCATTTCAATCTGCCCGATGACCGCCGCGTCGTTTGCGGCATCTCGTTCGGCTATGCCGACCACGCCCACAAGGTCAACAGCTACCGCACCTCGCGGGCGAGCGTCGCGGACACCGTGACCTTCATGGAGGAGTGATTTAGCGGCTCAAGTACCATCAGACGCGCGCAAAGACGGCCGCGTGAACGGCCGCCTTTCCATTTGTCGTCCGGGTCCGATGACGGCCTGCTGCTATCCGCCGCTGCCGCCGATCACGGCGCGCACGGTCTCGTCGGGCCCGAAGTCCTCGGCGCCGTCGACATAGAGCAGCGCGGCGAGCTTCGAGCGTGCACGGTTGACCCGGCTCTTGATCGTGCCGACTGCGCAGCCGCAGATCGAGGCTGCGTCCTCATAGGAGAAGCCGGAGGCGCCGACCAGGATGAGCGCTTCGCGCTGGTCCTGCGGGAGCTTTTCGAGCGCGGTGCGAAACTCCTCGAACTCGAGATGCGCGTTCTGCGAGGGCTGTGTCTTCAGCGTCTTCGCATAATTGCCCTCGGCGTCCTCGACCTCGCGCCGCCGCTTGCGATAGTCGGAGCGGAACAGGTTGCGCAGGATCGTGAACAGCCAGGCCGGCAGGTTGGAGCCGGGCTGGAATGAGTCGATGTTGGCAAGCGCACGCAACAGCGTCTCCTGCACCAGATCGTCGGCGCGGTCGGCGTTGCCGCTGAGCGAGATCGCGAACGCGCGCAGACTTGGCACGGCCGCGAGGATGTCGTTACGCAGGGAGTCCGTGAGAGGCATTAATCCCTCCCATTGTTGTTGTCGTTGGATCCGCCCTCATTTTCCACTTGGGGTGTCGCTCCCGGCGCATCAAGCTTCTTGATCAGTTCGGCGAACCGATCCGGAACCCCCTGCCGTACGACGTCGTCGTACATGGCGCGGAGCTGATGCCCGATCCGGGATTGGATCTCCGGAGTGAGCCCTCCCTTGCCGGGGGTCGTGCTTTTGCTGGCTTGAGACTTGAGATCTTTCATGACCTGTTCCACGTTTCCCCGAGTTAAGTGACTGTAAAATCGAGAAGTTTTCTCAACCGGGAGCCGTTCCCTGGATAGGCTCAATTCCAGGTTCGAGAAAAAGTTCCGCCGGCTACGGAACTTTTCTTGCCCTGAGGCGTAGTCAGCCCGAGCAGGGGAACCCGGGCCTCCCCCGTGATGTCTCTGAGGTCTTCTCTCAAGGTCGGTCCGAAGATGAATGGAGTGGGGATGTCCCGTTCACAGCTTGTCGCTGAACACTTGCCGTTGTTGCGCCGGTATGCACGCGCCCTGACGGGCAGCCAGGCTTCCGGCGACGCCTATGTCGCAGCCATGTTGGAAGCCATGCTCGGGGATCCCGCCGTGCTCGACGAGAGCCATGGGCCGCGGGCCGGCCTGTTCCGGCTGTTCACCCAGATCTGGAATTCCGTCTCCGTCAACGACGATTCCGAGGTGACGCCCCTGCCGATGCCGCCGGAGCGGCGGTTGTCGAACATCACGCCGCTGCCGCGGCAAGCCTTCCTGCTGCTTTCGCTCGAGGGATTTTCGGAAGAGGAGGTCGCCTACATCCTCGGCACCGATGTCGCCGAGACACGGCGGCTCGCGGACGCCGCAGGGCGCGAGATGGCGGCGGAGATCGCCACCGACGTGCTGATTATCGAGGACGAGACCTTCATCGCCATGGACCTCGAGAGCCTGGTGAAGAATCTCGGCCACAACGTTGTCGGCGTCGCGCGCACCCATGCCGACGCGGTGGCGCTGGCCAAGAACAGGCGGCCGGGCCTGATCCTCGCCGACATCCAGCTCGCCGACGGCTCGTCGGGGCTGGATGCCGTCAACGAGCTGCTGCGAACCTTCGAGGTGCCGGTGGTGTTCATCACCGCTTATCCGGAGCGCTTCCTCACCGGCGAGCGGCCGGAGCCGGCGTTCCTGATCTCGAAGCCGTTCCAGCCGGCGATGGTGTCGGCGGTGGCAAGCCAGGCCCTGTTCTTCCAGCGCAACTCGCGCAACCGCGCGCCGAAAGTGCCGGCGGCGTAAGACGAGTTGTATTGAACAAGAAGACGGCGCGCCGTTTTTTTGTTCGACACTTTATTTCAGCAGCCTCGGCAGACGCTGTTGACCTTGGCCTTTACCTTGGCTTCGTCCGCCCATGGTCCGCCCATCGGCGGCATCCCGTCGAAAGCTATGAGGACGGTCATTCTCTGCAGGTCGTCCTTCGCCTCAGCGGGCGGTTTTGGGAACGGCACGGAACGCTCGACCATGGCGAGCGTCGCGGCATCTAGCGGTGCGAAGCCCGTGCTTTCGACCAAAGCGTTTGAAATCAATTTGCCCGAGCGATCGACCACGAAGGTGACGCCGGCATCGGCTCTTTGACCGATTGCCTCCGGAGGAAACACCCTGTTGCGCCAGACATGCTCGGTGACCGTCTTGCGCCAGGCGTCCAAGGCGTCGGACCTTGCGAAGGCCGGAGTCGGCACGCTCGCCGCCAACCCGTAGGGCGGCACCTGGAAGTGGCGGCCGGCGAAGACAATCGGCGCTGCGAAAGAGAACGTGTCCTCCGTCAGCTCTGACGGCGGTTCGGGAAACGGTTGGGCGCGATCGAAGATCGCCAGCATGGCAACGTCAAGCTGTCGAGAGCCGGTGCTTTCGACCAACGTCCGCGATTTCAATTTGCCGGCCCGGTCGATGACGAATGTTACTTTGGCATGGCCGGCTTGTCCCCGCGCTTCAGTTGGAAGTAGCCTGTTGCCGACAATATGTTCCGTCAGCCTGGCCTTCCAGGCCGTCGCGCGTTCGGTCTGCAAATCTGTTTGCGCATATACGGGGAAAACCGCCAACAATCCGAGAAGCGCGGCCAGCAAGGGGAATTTCATCTGCATCGGTGCGGATAGTAATCGCCATCAGGTTGATTGCAAGGCTCGTTGCTCGTATCGCGTCTTCCCGGCTGTGGGCAATTCGAAAGGTCGCGAAGCACCGCGCGCTTGACGGCAACCTGATTGCCTCGTTCATATCTCCGGCCGATGACACTCATCGCCGCTTCAAGCCGCCAGGAGATTTCGCATCATGGACCAGCAACTCCTCGATCGCCTCGCCATCCGCGACCTCGTCGAGAACTGGGCGGTGTGGCGCGATGCCGGCGACTGGGAGCGGTTTGCGGCCGTCTGGCATGACGAAGGCTGGATGTCCGCCACCTGGTTTCAGGGACCGGCGCGGGATTTCATCCGCGTCAGCCAGGAGGGATTTGCCAAGGGCGTCCGCATCCTGCATTTCCTCGGCGGCACCAGCATCGATCTTTCCGGCGAGCGCGCCATCGCCCAGACCAAGATGACCATCTCGCAGCGCGCACCGGTGCACGACGTGCTCTGCGACGTCGTCTGCACCGGGCGCTTCTACGATTTCCTGGAGAAGCGGCAGGGCCAATGGGGCATCGTCCGCCGCCAGCCGATCTACGAGAAGGACCGGATTGACCCGGTCGATCCCGCCGCGACGCTCCGCCTTGACCAGACAGCGCTGGCCGCGCTTCCCGAAGGCTACCGCCATCTCGCCTACATGCAGGAGCTGATCGGCTACAAGGTCAAGCGCGACATGCCGGGCCTCACCGGCGCCGAGGTCGAGAAGCTCTATGGCGAAGGGCGGGAGTGGCTGGCGGGGAAGGCGAAGTGAACCCCAGACAAAAGTAAGGCGCGACTGGCATCACCACAGTCGCGCCCTACGTCGCCGGCTTATGGGGCAGGGGGGAATAGCCGGCTGTTGAGACGACTCCCAGCCGCGAAAGTCGTTCCAGGGCTCCAGAAATATTTTTCGGGGCGCGACTTTTTTGCACACGGTTAAGTGATCGTGACTGCCGAGAACCCCCGCTCCTCCGGCCGCGTTGTTCCCGCGATCGCCATGGGGCGAGGGATCGACAGCCATGTCACAGATTCAAAAGGTATTTTTGGGCGCCGTCGCGATTGTCGCAACGCTCGGCGCGGTACAGATACAACTGGCCTCCGGCCATGATCTGGCCGACCGCTGGCAGGCGATCGCCGACAAGCCCGGCCACGACGTCAACCGGACCGGCAAGGCCGACCGGCTCTCCGAGTTCAAGCCGGGTGCGGTTTCCACCCGCACCGTGTCGATGCGGCTGAACGACCTCGCCGATACCTCGGTGCTGCTGCGGGTCCCCGCGGTGATCGAGACCGGCAACGCCAAGCCGCCCGTGGCGCTCCAGAAGCAGAACCAGAAGCAGGGCCGCAACAAGCCGACCATCGCTTGCGAGCCGATGGTCAGCTCCCTGACCGAGGTCGCCAAGCTGCTCCAGCCGGGCCGCTGCGTGACCTGATCGCCTTGGGGCCGAGGGACAGGCTGCCTCTGCCGCGGGCAGGGGCGGCTGCTCACGTCCTCTTGATCCGCCGTCTCATCGCGTTATATCCCGGTTTTCCCCTTTTGATTGACCGGGTAAACGCATGACGACGTCAGATACGGCTGTGCATACGCAGCCCTTCCAGGCCGAGGTTTCCGAGCTGCTGCACCTCATGGTGCACTCCGTCTATTCGGAGACCGACATCTTCCTGCGCGAGCTCGTCTCCAACGCCTCGGATGCCTGCGACAAGCTGCGCTACGAGGCGATCGAAAGTCCGGCGCTGCTGGGCGAGGGCGACGCGCTCAAGATCCGTATCATCCCGAACAAGACGACCGGAACGCTCACGATCGCCGATAACGGCATCGGCATGGAGCGGCAGGAGCTGATCGACCATCTCGGCACCATCGCCCGTTCCGGCACCAAGGCGTTCGTCTCGAAGCTGAAGGAGGCCAAGGACGGCCTCGGCCTGATCGGCCAGTTCGGCGTCGGCTTCTATTCCGCCTTCATGGTCGCCGACAAGATCATCGTGGTCAGCCGCCGTGCCGGCGAGAGCGACGTCTGGAGCTGGACGTCCTCCGGCGGCTCCGGCTTCGAGATCGCGCGGGCCAGCGAGGAAGACGCGGCGCGCGTGACACGCGGCACCGAGATCGTCCTGCACCTGAAGGACGACGCCAAGAAATATCTCGAGACCTTCGAGATCGAGCGCATCGTCGGTGCCTATTCCGACAACATCCTGTTTCCCATCGAGCTCGTGCCGGAAGAGGGTGAGCCGCGCCAGATCAATTCGGCGAGCGCGCTGTGGCAGCGCTCAAAATCCGAGCTCACGGCAGAAGACTACAAGAAGGTCTATCAGCAGATCGCCTCCGCCTTCGACGATCCCGCGATGACGCTGCACTACCGTGCCGAGGGCCGCTACTCCTACGCCGTGCTGCTGTTCGCGCCCTCGACCAAGCCGTTCGACCTGTTCGAGCCGAACCGCAAGGGCCGGGTGAAGCTCTACGTCCGCCGCGTCTTCATCACCGACGATGCCGACCTCTTGCCGGGTTATTTGCGCTTCATCCGCGGCGTGGTCGACAGCGAGGATCTCCCCCTCAACATCTCCCGCGAGATGTTGCAGAACAATCCGCAGCTGGCCCAGATCCGCAAGGCCGTGGCGACACGCGTCGTGTCCGAGCTCGAAAGCCTCGCCGAGAAGGACGCGGAGAATTTTGCCAAGATCTGGGACGCCTTCGGTGCGGTTCTGAAGGAAGGCATTTACGAGGATTTCGAGCGCCGCGAGAAGCTGCTGGCGCTGTCGCGCTTCACCACGACGTCAGGCGAGAAGCGGTCGCTGAAGCAGATCATCGCCGATTTCAAGCCGAACCAGACCGAGATCTATTATCTGGTCGGCGAGAGCATCGAGCGGCTGAAATCCAATCCGCGGCTGGAAGCCGCGACCGCGCGCGGCATCGAGGTGCTGCTGCTGTCCGATCCGGTTGACGCGTTCTGGACCTCGATGCCGACGGAGTTCGAGGGCAAGCCGTTGAAGTCGCTGAGCCAGGGCGATCTCAACCTCGACCTGATCCCGCGCGTCGACGACAAGGACGAAGCGAAGAAGGACGAGCCCGAGGCGGATGAAGCCGCCACCATCGCCGTGATCAAGGCCGCGCTCGGCGAGCGCGTCAGCGACGTCAAGGCTTCGACGCGCCTCACGAGCTCCGCCTCCTGCCTCGTCGCCGACAGTCAGGGCCCGAGCCGCGAGCTCGAGCGCATCCTGGCGCAGCAGAACCGCGGCATGCGCACCAAGCCGATCCTCGAGATCAATCTGCGCCACCCCCTGGTCACCGCGATCACCAGGGCGCAGGCCGGCTCGAAGACGGTCGACGATCTCAGCCTGCTCCTGCTCGAGCAGGCGCAGATCCTGGATGGCGAATTGCCGGAAGATCCGGCGGCGTTTGCGGCGAGGCTGAACCGGCTGGTGCTGCAGGGGCTCGGCTAGCCGCTACGCGTCAGGCCGGGGTAAGTCCCGGCCGTGACGCCTGCGGGTCTGTGCAAGGTAACCGGCAAGACGTTCGCGTCCATACAGCGCACCGTACTCACCTTGCCGTCATATGTCCTCAGGAACGGTCGCCTCCGGCGCGGTGTTATGCCATACGAGGTCGCCGGCATCAGAGTCGCCGGCGCCACCGATACGAGGATTTCTCCATGCGCCTGCCCTTCCTGACCCTCACCGCGATCTTCACGCTGCTGGGCGTAGCGGATGCCAGCGCGCAGAGATACGATCCGGCCTATCCCGTCTGCATGCACCGCTACACTGGCGGCGGCCTCGGCGGCGGGGGCGGTGACTATTTCGACTGCTCCTTCACCTCGTTGCAGCAATGCCGTGCCACGGCGTCAGGGCTCGCCGCGACGTGCGACGTCAATCCTTATTACGCCTTTAACGGGCCGCCGCCGCGCCGGCGCCACAAGACGGTGCACTAGCGATCCGCACAGATCGCCCGATTGCGCAAGCCTGTCGGTGATGCGGCATCAGCCGCATCGTCGTCGATTTTGCCATCGCAAGGATCACGCCAGGCCGCACGCCGATCCCATCGGCTTGGTAAAGGATGACTAGAGTTAATCGCGCACTAACCGGCTTTTACCTTGTCTCTTAACACCTGGGCAGGGCGCGCGGACTAAGCTGCCGGAACCAGCAGACACGTTCCGAAAGCATGAACGGCATGACCACCGGCGTCATCGAGCAACCGAAGGCCGCGCGCGCGCCATCGGCATCAAAGATCTGGCTGAAGGCGATCGAGCTCACCGCGCGGATCGAGACGCTGCCGGGCCGGCTGTTTGCCGACGTCATCGACGATTGGGCGCAGCGTCAGCCCGATCGCGTTGCGCTGGTCACGGATGACGCAACGCTCGACTACGAAGGTCTGTCGAAACGCATCAACCGCTATGCGCGCTGGGCGCGCTCGGTCGGCGTCGCCAAGGGGGACACTGTCGGCCTGATCCTGCCGAACGGCATCGACTATGTCGCCGCCTGGCTCGGCATCAGCCGCGTCGGCGGTGTGGTCGCGCTGATCAATACCAAGCTCGTCGGGCAGTCGCTCGCGCATTGCCTCGATGTTGCGAGGCCCCTGCACATCGTCGTCGCACACGACCTGGCGGAGACGCTGGAGAGTGCGAAGCCGCATCTGAAGACCGAGGCCAAGGTCTGGACCCATGGCGATGCCCGCAGCGAGCGTGCCATCGATGTCGCGCTTGCCGCGCTCGACGACGCCCCGCTTTATCCCGAAGAGCACGGCGACGTCACCATCGATGATCGCGCGCTGCTGATCTACACGTCCGGCACCACAGGCCTGCCCAAGGCCGCCAGCATCAGCCATCGCCGCATCCTCAATTGGGGCTTTTGGTTCGCCGGCCTCACGGGCGCCGGCCCACAGGATCGGCTCTACGATTGTCTGCCGCTATTCCACTCGGTCGGCGGCATCGTCGCGCCGTGCAGCATGCTGGCCGCCGGCGGCTCGGTGGTCATCGCGGACAAATTCTCGGCCTCGAATTGCTGGCCCGACATCGTGCGGCACGACTGCACGCTGTTCCAGTATATCGGCGAGCTCTGCCGCTATCTGCTCAAGGCGCCGCCGTCGGAATACGAGAACCGCCATCGGCTGCGGCTCGTCTGCGGCAACGGCCTGCGCGGCGACATCTGGGAGGGCTTTCAGACCCGCTTCGCCATTCCCCGCATCCTCGAATTCTATGCGGCGACCGAAGGCAATTTCTCCCTGTTCAACGTCGAGGGTCAGCCGGGCGCGATCGGCCGCATCCCGCCGCTGCTCGCGCATCGTTTCCCTGCGAGCCTCGTCAAGCTCGACCCTGATAGCGGCGCGCCGTTGCGCAATGAACAGGGTCTTTGCATTGCCTCCGCCCGCGGCGAGGCGGGCGAAGCCATCGGCCGCATCGGCACGGCGGACCAGGGCGGCGGCCGCTTCGAGGGCTACACCGACGCCGGCGAGACCGAGAAGAAGATCCTGTGCGACGTCTTCGCCAAGGGCGATGCCTGGTTCCGCACCGGCGATCTGATGCGGCTCGACGACAAGGGCTTCTTTCATTTCGTCGATCGCATCGGCGACACTTTTCGCTGGAAGGGCGAGAACGTCGCGACCTCGGAGGTCAACGACGCCGTGCGCGATTTTGCCGGCGTCATCGACGCCACCACTTACGGCGTCAGCATCCCCGGCACTGATGGCCGCGCCGGGATGAGCGCGATCGTCGCGAACGAGGGGTTTGACGTCGCGGCATTGCCTGCGCATCTCGCACGGCGCCTGCCGGCTTACGCCCGCCCCGTCTTCATCCGCATCTCACGCGAGCTCGATGCGACCGAGACGTTCAAGCAGAAGAAAGGCGAGCTCGCGCGCGAGGGATTTGACCCCGGCGCGATCTCCGATCCGCTGTTCATGCTCGATCCGAAGTCGGGCGCCTATGTCGCACTCGATTCCGGCGCCTATGCGCAGATCGCGGGTGGTACGATCAGGCTCTAGCGGAACCAAAATCCGGAGATAGGTCCAATTTTATCTGAATTGTCCAAGAAGCCATTTACTTCTGTCGGGTAAACAGACGGCCATGGGGAGGCGGTCATCAAGAGCCGCCGCAAGACATCCGATCGATTAACAAAGCAAGAGGCAAGCCAGTCATGTCGGTGAGGTCCAAGGTCATTGAAGCGATCCAGCAGATCGCCAGGGAACAGCACGTCACGCTTCCCGCACTCTCGGACGATCTGTCCCTGCACGAGACGGGTTTCGACTCGCTCGCCTTCGCGATCCTCGTCGCTCGGCTCGAGGACGAGACCGGCGTCGATCCCTTCACCATTTCCGAGGACGCAGCGTTCCCCGCCACGGTCGGCGATTTCGTGCGGGCCTACGAAAATGTCCCCGCGTGAGATCTTTGCACTTCGCGGCCATCTCGGCGCGGAGCTGAAGGGCCGCACGCTGTCGGACGCGCACGATGTCGTGTCGCTGACCGACATTCTGTCGCAGACGGTTTTGGGTGGCCGCCTGCGCGAGCTGTCCGGCCGCGCCGTGCTGCTCAAATTGTCCGACCAGCTCCGGTCGGGCCTTGCCATGATCGAGCTCGACGGCATCGCCCGCCGCATGCTGCTGTGTCCGCCCGATCTCAACCCGACCTATTTGGACGCGCTGATCGCGGATGCCGGGATCGATGCCGTCGTCACCGACGAGCCCGATCGCTGGGCCGAGACCCGCGTGCCGCTGATCGTCACCGCACAATTGCCGCTTCAAACCACCGCGACCGCGCAGACCGAGCGCGCCACCGAATGGCTGATGCTCACCTCGGGCACGTCAGGCGTGCCGAAGATCGCCGGCCATACGCTGGAAGCGCTGACCGGCGCGATCGTCGCCGAAGGCTCCGCGCGTGGACCCGCGCCGGTCTGGGCGACGTTCTACGACATTCGCCGTTATGGCGGCCTCCAGATCTTCCTCCGCGCCATTCTCTCCGGCGGCTCCATGGTGCTGTCGGATCCGCATGAGGCCCTCGCCGATCACATTACGCGGCTGAATGCGCGCGCGGTCTCTCACATCTCCGGCACGCCCTCGCACTGGCGCAAGCTTCTGATGAGCGGCTCGGCCGCGCAATTCGCGCCGGCTTACGTCCGTCTCTCCGGCGAGATCGCCGACCAGGCGGTGCTCGACGGCCTGAAGGCGGCGTTCCCGAATTCCTCCGTCGGCCATGCCTATGCCTCGACCGAGGCCGGCGTCGGCTTCGCCGTCAACGACGGGCTCGAAGGCTTTCCGGCCGATTATCTCGGCAACCGCAACGGCGTCGAGATGAAGGTCGTGGATGGCTCGCTGCGCATCCGCTCGACGCGTACGGCACATGCCTATATCGGCCGCAACGCCGCCGCGCTCACCGATGATGACGGATTTGTCGACAGCGGCGACATTGTCGAGCTGCGCGGCGACCGCTATTATTTCGTCGGCCGCCGCGGCGGTATCATCAATATCGGCGGGCTGAAGGTCCACCCCGAGGAGATCGAGGCTGTCATCAATCGCCATTCCGACGTGCGGATGTCGCGGGCCAAGTCGCGAAAGAGTCCGATCACCGGCGGCATTGTCGTCGCCGACGTGATCCTCGCCGACGGCACCGATCGGGCGCGCGTGAAGGAGATTCGCGACCAGATCCTGGATCAGTGCCGCGCCCAGCTCGCTTCCCACAAGGTGCCGGCGGTGATCCGCTTCGTCGAGACGCTCGACGTCACCCCGGCCGGAAAACTGGCGCGCACCGATGCATAATGTCCTCGTCACCGGCGGCAGCCGCGGTATCGGCCTTGCGATCGGCAAGCGTCTGGCTGGCGCCGGCTACAACGTGATCGCGGCGGCGCGGCGCGAGAGCGACGAGCTCAAGGCGGCGATCGCCGAGTCCGGGGGGCTTCTGCATTTCCGCGCCTGCGATCTCGCCGTGATCGACGCGATTCCCGCTTTCGCAAAACTCGTGCGTGACGAATTCGGCCCGATCTACGGCCTCGTCAACAATGCCGGCCTCGGCACCGAAGGCCTGCTTGCGACCATGCACAATTCCGAGATCGAGGCGCTGGTGCAGCTCAACGTGCTGTCGCCGATCATCCTCACCAAATATGTCGCGCGGCAGATGATGGCGGACGGCGCCGGCCGCATCATCAACATCTCCTCGATCATCGCGACCACCGGCTATAACGGCCTGTCCGTCTATGGCGCGACCAAGGCCGCCGCCACCGGCTTCACCCGTTCGCTCGCGCGCGAGGTCGGCAAGCTCGGCATCACCGTGAACGCGATCGCGCCTGGCTTCATCGACACCGAGCTGACCCACAATCTCTCCGACGAGGGACGCAAGCGCATCGCGGGCCGAAGTGCATTGCGCCGGCTGCCGGAAACGGAAGACGTCGCACGCATGGTGGAATATCTGCTCGGCGAGGGCGGCCGCAACGTCACGGGCACCGTGTTCACGGTCGACGCCGGGAATACGGCGTAAAGCGGAACCTCGCCGCCACAATTGCGTTGATCCGGCACAATGACATTCAACCGGATTTGGTCGTAAGATGCCCCGCAGTCGATTGGAGTACGTCAATCGATCTGCCCCAATCGACAGGGAGCAGTGCATGACCATGCCAAACATGACCGCGTCAAATCAGGGCCGGACGGAGCAATCGCGCGCGAAGCCGGACGACGTCCGTTGTCCGCCGATGACGCATCAGAATTCCGGCGACCACGGTCACGAGATGTATCCGCAGCAATTTGTGCGCTTGGTCGGCTGCCATGACGCCTCTCTCGACGCCTTGCGCAAGCGCGAGGATGAAAAGCTGCACTAGTCGCTCACGTCCGGTGCTTCGGCAAGTCAATCCGTTCATGTGAGAATTCCGGCGGCCCTTCGGTGAGGCGGCGGATACGGCGTTCGCGTTCGTCCTCCGGCAATGCGGCATCGAGCAGCCCCTCGATCTCGTGCACCGCGAGCTCCTCGGGCCTGGTCGCGTCGGAGGCGACCGTGGACGCTGATGCCGGTGCGGCAGGCGCAATCCTCAGGCCGAGCTCGACCAGCTTGCAGATCGCATCCGAGCGCGACAGTTGATGGGCCTCGGCCCAGGCATCGACGGCGGCGGTCAGCATCTCCGGCATCTTCACCGCACTGACCGCATCGAGCCCCGTGCGTCGGCGTACCGGCGAGGTGGAGTCCTTGTTGCCAAAATCAGACACCCGATCATCCCGCGCAACCATTTCAGATAATTCAACCGTAAACGTCATTTGCGGCCGGCTGTTTGATGCCGATCAATGACGAACTGCGGCATTGCGGCGCGGTGCGATCTTGTTGTCCGCCTCCATTTCGGCCAATGATCGCGTCGGCCGGCGAACCCGGATCGATCCTGCCACGTATTTCTCCTGGACGCGTCCCAACCATTCGGCATCATCCGATGACATCAGGCGAATCCTTCTATGGCGGCATTCCCGTCTTCCGCGGCTTCACCAGCCTGACAGGCCGGACAAATCCGGCTGCGTGCCGGCCGGCGCCGCAGCGACGGCGAACTCGCCGCGCTTCATCGCGGCGTCGGCCCAGGCAAGCCCGCCGCCGGAGAACATCGCATAGGACAGGTTCGCCGACGGACCAAAGCGGGCGACGCGCACGTCGAGACCTTGCGCCCGGATCGCACTCACCGGCACCAGCGCAACCCGCATCGTCAGATCGAGATCCTCCCGCACCCAGGTCGCGGTCGCAGCCAGCGCGTCACGGGCGCGATCGAGATCGCCGGGCGCGACCGCAAAGCTGGCGCCGTCACCGCCGAACACGAAGGGGAATTCACGTCCCTCCAGCGCATTGGTCACCGCCGCGATCACGGCGGCGCCGGCCATGTTGACCGCCTTGTAACGCTGCGCCGCGATCGCCTTGGTGGAATCGACAATGTCGGCGACACCGATGCTCCAGTCGTCCGGCAGCGGCGCATAGAGCGCGGGGTCGCCGGCGTGCTGGCCTATACGCTGTTCGCCTATCTGATCATGCGCTTCGACATCAAGGTCGGCGGCTTCGTGCCCAACCTCTACAAACGTCAGGTGGTCGAGAACTCGGACTTCAGGAAATATGACGACGGCCTGCGCATGATCCTCGACTGCACGGCCGAGCTCGAACGCGCCCTCAGCGATCGTCTCGCGGCTGCCGCGCGCGACGGCATCGTTCGCTACGGCCTCTACCAGCAGGACGCCGCGATGATGACCTGCTTCACGCCGTCGGCGTTGCGCAGCGATCACGTGCACTTCATCGACGGCGCGCGGGGCGGCTATGCCTCGGCGGCGACGGCCCTGAAGGCGATGATGGCTTGAAGCGCTAGCGTCCCGCGCGCGTCCAGGTCTCGCCGCCGCAGAGCGCGCCGACGCAGCCCTCGACCCGCAGCGAGTCTGCACCCGTGACCGTGACGCTGCTCGCATAGGTGCTGCCGTCGTCGGCATTGTAGATCTGGCCCGACCATTTGTTCGGGCCGGACGACTGCATGCCGTTGAACAACGGCAGGCCGATCATCGGGCGCCTCGCCAGCGCGGGATTGGGATTCTTGCTGTCGGTGGCGGGCTGGCCGGTCGCGGTGTCGGTGGGCTCGCGCAGCCAGACGATGACGCCGCAGATGCCGCCGCCGCATTTGCTGACCTTGACGCGGGCATCGCCGGCCTGCGTGAGCCAGGTCCCGTCGGCGCTTTGCGCTTGGGCGGTGGTCGCGCCAAGCAGCGCAGCCAGAAGGACGATGAGAGCAGCGAATCTGGAAGTCATGGAAAGGCCCCGAAATGGAGCGCCTCCATAGCAGCCCAGCAGGATAGTGCAACGCTGGATGGAATCACATTCCCGCGCTTATTTGCCTGCGCTCATTTGCCCCAGCGCGCGAAAGCGACAGAGGCCGCGGTCGACAATCCGAACACGACCATGGCGCCGCCGACCAGCGCGAACAAGGTCCAGGCCGGCGCCTGCGCCATCATGAGGCCGATGCCGCCGATCGCGACGATCAAAAGCCGCGCGGTGGAGGCCAGCACCGGTCCGCCGACGCGCGCCGCGCCCTGCGAAGAGAAGTACAGCGACACGCCCATGCCGAAGAACGCAAAGGCCGGGCCGGCCCAGTGGAAATAGCTGTGCGCGGCGGCGGTGACGCCGGGGTCGGCCGTGAAGAGCGACACCCACAACGCGGGATCGAGCGCGATGACGAACCCGATCAGGCCGACGGCGAGGCCGGACGCCGCGGCTGCGGTCCACGCCACGCGCCGTGCGCGCTTCACATGTCCGGCGCCGATCGCCATGCCGACCATCGGCACCGAGGCGATGCCGATGGCAAAGGTGATCGGAATCAGCAGAAATTCCAGCCGCGAGCCGATGCCGTAACCCGCCAGCATCTCGGTGCCGAACGTTGCCAGAATCTTCGTGAAGATCAGGATGGTGAGCACGGTCTGGAGCGGCGAGAGGCAGGCGACCGCGCCGACCCTGAGAATGTCCAGAAACATCGCGCGCTCAAAATGAAACGCGCGGAGATCAAGTGGCAGCCGGCTGCGGCCGGACAAGAGATACCAGAGGAAGAAGACCGCGGCGCAGCTGAATGCGATCAACTGGCCGGCGGCGACGCCCGGCATGCCGAATTGCTTCACGCCGAACAGGCCGAGCCCCAGCGTGCCGCCGAGCGCGATCTGGAGCACGCTCGCCCCGATCAGCGTCATCGAAGGCAGGCGCATGTCGCCGGTGCCGCGGATCACCGAGGCCAGCGTGTTGACGAGCCAGATCGCGACCGCGCCGGAGAACAGCACCTGCGAATAGCCGCTGGCTTCCTCGAGCACGCGCTCGCGGCCGCCGAGCAGCGTGAAGAACGAGCGGCCGAAGACGAGCATCATCACCGTGAAGAACAGCCCGCCACCGAGGCCGATGATGGTGGCATGCAGCGCCAGCGTCGCGGCGCGGCCGCGATCCCCGGCGCCGAGGGCGCGGCTGATCGCGGATGAGACGCCGCCGCCCATTGCGCCCGCGCTCATCATCTGCGTC
Organism: Bradyrhizobium sp. CCBAU 11386; assembly: GCF_028128955.1. Classification (NCBI taxonomy): domain Bacteria; kingdom Pseudomonadati; phylum Pseudomonadota; class Alphaproteobacteria; order Hyphomicrobiales; family Nitrobacteraceae; genus Bradyrhizobium; species Bradyrhizobium sp. CCBAU 11386. Next base: position 35,816 of record NZ_LBKA01000244.1, on the reverse strand, counting down.
AGCATCGCGAACGGAAACACCAGCGCGATCGCGGCGAGCGGGATGGTGCCGAGCCGGCCGATATAGGAGGTCTCGGCGATCGCAACCAGCGTGCTGCCGACCATGGCGATCATGTTGGGAATCGCGAGCCGTAGCAGCGTCGGCAGGATCGGCGCCGTCAGCAGGCTGGCGATGGGGGAGGCGACCGGTGCACGCGGCGGGGCGGCGTCTATGGGGGCGTCGATCGTCATGTTCACCGGGCGGAATATTGAATGATGATCGACATATTACAAGGCGCGCGGCTGGCGCGCCAGCCGCGCCTCACGCAGGGCTCACCAGGGCAGGCCGCAGAGGTCGATCGTGCCCAGCGTCGGCGCGCGGACGATGTCGAACACGAAGGGCGCCATATGGGTGAAGCGGATCCGCCCCTCCGGCTGGTCGCAATAGACCTCGCCCGTGAAGGGTTGCCATTTGCGAGCCTCGTAGAACGCGACATTGTGCGGCTCGCAGAACAGCAGCGCGAAGCGGACCGCCTCGTTGGCCCGGATGGTGTGCACCGCCGCGTCGATCGCCATGGTGGCGTAGCCGCGGCCGCGCCGGTCCTCGCGGGTGCAGACCCCGCCGATGCCGCCGATGTGAACCTTCTGTCCATTCCAGGTGACAGTGCGGAAGTAGATGCCGACGTGGCAGACGAGACCGTCCTCGGGCGTCTCGATCAGCACGCGAAGGTCGGCATTGGCCCATTTGACGTGGCTCCACGACGGTTTCTCGGCGGCGTCGCGTCCCCAGACCGCGCTGAGCAGGGGCTGTGCGATCGGCCACGCGGCGTCGCCGTTCAGGATGTCGATCTCGATGCTCATTGCTCTCTCTCTTCGCGTCTCCGCTTCGTGGTGCGTTCGTTCTGCCATAAGCGCTTCAAAGGCAATGATATTTTGCGGCGAACCGCCACGCCCGATCGGATGTCCGCGTGCTGCGACGATTTTATGCAATCCGGCCAAGCGGCCGCATCACGCCTTTTCGCAAATTGACGGTATTTAACGGCGACGGAACCTTCTATAAGGGGTGACCGTTAGAACGTTCCCCACCAGTTGCGGACAAGAACCCATGACCTTTACGCTGCCCCCACTCCCTTACGCCTATGACGCCCTCGGCCAGTTCATGTCGAAGGAGACGCTCGAATTCCACCACGACAAGCATCATCAGGCCTACGTCACCAACGGCAACAACGCGCTCAAGGGCACCGAATGGGAAGGCAAGTCCCTTGAGGAGATCGTCAAGGGCTCGTTCGGCAAGAATCCCGCGGTGTTCAACAATGCCGGCCAGCACTACAACCACATCCATTTCTGGAGCTGGATGAAGCCCAATGGCGGCGGCACCAAGCTGCCCGGCAAGCTCGAGAAGAAGATCAACGAGGACCTCGGCGGCTTCGAGAAGTTCAAGACCGACTTCCAGGCGGCCGGCGTCGGCCAGTTCGGCTCCGGCTGGTGCTGGCTCCAGGTCAAGAACGGCAAGCTCGAAATCTCCAAGACCCCGAACGGCGAGAATCCGCTGGTGCACGGCGCCACCCCGATCCTCGGCTGCGACGTCTGGGAGCACTCCTACTACATCGACTATCGCAACCGCCGTCCGGACTATCTCAAGGCGTTCGTCGAGAACCTCGTGAACTGGGAATACGTCGAGTCCCTGTTCGACAAGGCGTAAGGCTTTACTCAGTCATTCCGGGGCGGCGCGTTAGCGCCGAGCCCGGAATCCATCGGGCGTCAATCCGCGTGGACAAATGGATTCCGGGCTCGCGCTTCGCACGCCCCGGAATGACAGAAAGGCGGTCGCATGCGCGGCCGCCTTTTTGCTGTGCGGAATTGATTGAATCAGTCCTGCGCCATGCGCGCATCGGTCTGTGATCGTACCGTTTGCATCGCATGGACGGCACCCTTAATCAGAACGGGCATCACCATCGAGCCGACCCGAGCCCGTTGTCAGACCCTTCCCCGAAAGACCCGGCGCCTGCCGAGGACGCGGAATCCGAGCCGCGGCCGGGCCGTGTGCGCAAGCCGATCGGCTGGTCGACGATCATCATCGCGGCCCTGGTGGCGGTCAGCGCGGCGCAGGTCTGGCGGCGTGACGGCACCGGCGGCGTTCTCGACATTCTCACCCACGACCTCTCGCTGTTCGGCGGCATCCTGCCGCGCGTGCTGGCCGGCTGCCTGCTCGGCGCCTTCATCTCCGAGATCCTGCCGCACGAAAAAGTCTCGCGCTCGCTCGGGCCGCAATCCGGCCTGAAGGGCCTTCTGATCGGCACCGCCTTCGGCGCGATCCTGCCGGGCGGGCCCTTTACCGCTTATCCGGTGGCGAGCGCGCTGCTGGCGGTCGGCGCCGATTTCGGCGCCACCATCGCCATGGTCGTGAGCTGGACCCTGATCGGCTATGGCCGGGCGGTCGCCTGGGAAATCCCGATCATGGGCACCGATTTCACGCTGTGGCGGATCGTGATCTCGCTGCCGCTGCCGGTGCTCGCAGGCAGCCTCGGCCGCTTCGTCTATGTCCGGCTCTATCCGAAGCGCGCGAGCGACGAGGAGGCGAATTGAGCGCGGCGCTCCTGATCGACATCCTGCTGTGGGGCTCGGTGTTCGGCGTCGGCCTGATCGCCTTTCGCCGCGGGCCTCCGGTGTTCAAGGCCTCGCTGCGCGAAGGCTCGATGGACTTCATCAACATCGTGCCGCGGATTGCGCTGGGCGTGATCGGCTCGGGCTATATCGCCGCCATCATTCCGCAGGAGGTGATCACCGGCTGGCTCGGACCGGACAGTGGCTGGTTCGGGGTTGCGACCGCCGTGGTCGCCGGCGCCGCCACGCCCGGCGGCCCGGTGATCGGCTTTTCCATCGGCACGGTGGCGTTGAAGTCGGGCGGCGGGGTGCCGCAGGTGGTCGCCTATGTCGTCGCCTGGGCCCTGTTTGCCTTCCAGCGGGTGATTTTGTGGGAAATCCCGTTCATGCCGGCCCGTTTCGTTTGGTTCCGCTGCGCCGTCTCGGTGCCGTTCCCGTTCGTGGCGGCCGCCATCGCGATGGTGATCGGCAAGCCCTGAGCCCGGCGTGGACAGGCGTAATGTTATAATATAACGTCTTGGCATGGTTCCCGCCGCGTCCCACGCCCACCATCACGACCATGCCCACGGCCATTCCCATTCCCATGGGCATTCGCACGGGCACGACCACACCCATGCCCATGTCCATGATGCGGCCACACCGCATCCGGCCCAGGCCGCGACCTGGTCGATCCTGCGCATGACCATGGCGGGCCGCCTTGGCGCGGCGGTCGCCGTTTGCGCCGTGCTCTGGGGCATCGTCTTTCTCGCGATGAGGTGACCATGGCGGCGCTGCATTTCCACAACGTCACACTCGGTTACGACCGGCATCCGGCCGTGCATCATCTCAACGGCGAGGTCGCGCCAGGTGCGCTGGTCGCCGTGATCGGCCCGAACGGTGCCGGCAAATCGACCCTGCTGCGCGGCATCGTCGGCATCCTCAGGCCGCTCGACGGCAGCATCCATCTCGGCGGGCTCGACTCCCGCGACATCGCCTATCTGCCGCAGAGCGCGGAGATCGACCGCAGCTTCCCGATCTCGGTGTTCGACTTCGTCGGCACCGGGCTGTGGCGCGGCACCGGCCTGTTCGGCGGCATCGGCAAAGCCGCACGCGAAAAAATCCTCCGTGCGATCGCGTCCGTCGGTCTCAATGGCTTCGAGAACCGCCCGATCGGCACGCTCTCCGGCGGCCAGATGCAGCGCGTGCTGTTCGCGCGCGTGCTGCTCCAGGATGCGCGGTTGATCGTGCTCGACGAGCCCTTCAACGCCATCGACAGCAAGACCACGACCGACCTGCTTGCGCTGGTGAAGCACTGGCATGGCGAGGGCCGCACCTTGCTCGCCGCGCTGCACGACATGGAGATGGTGCGCAGCCATTTCACCGAGACCCTGGTGCTGGCGCGGGGCCCTGTGGCCTGGGGCCCGACGGCGGAGGTGCTGACGCCGGAAAACCTCGTCGTCGCGATGCGGATGTGCGAGGCGTTCGACGACAGCGCCGCGGCCTGCGCGGCCGACGATGCCCGCTCGCGGGCGGCGTGACGCCCCATGCTCCATGACGCGCTGATCGGTCCGTTCACCGAATTCGAGTTCATGCGGCGGGCGCTTGCCGCCGTCATCGCGCTGTCGCTGGCGGGCGCGCCGATCGGCGTATTCCTGATGCTGCGGCGGATGAGTCTCGTCGGCGACGCCATGGCGCACGCGATCCTGCCCGGTGCTGCCGTCGGCTTCCTGCTCTCCGGTCTCAATCTGTTTGCGATGACGGCCGGCGGCCTGATCGCGGGCTTTGCGGTCGCGATCCTCGCCGGCGTGGTCGCACGCTCGACCGGGCTGAAGGAGGACGCCTCGCTCGCGACCTTCTACCTGGCCTCGCTGGCGCTGGGGGTTACCATCGTCTCGATCAAGGGCACCAATATCGACCTGCTGCACGTGCTGTTCGGCAACATCCTCGCGATGGACGACCAGACGCTGCTGGTGGTCGCCTTCAACGCCACGGTGACGCTGCTGGTGCTGGCCGTGATCTACCGCCCGCTGGTGATCGAGAGTGTCGATCCTCTGTTTCTGCGCACCGTCAGCCGGGCCGGGGGACCTGCGCATCTCGCCTTCCTCGCGCTCGTCGTGATCAACCTCGTCAACGGCTTTCAAGCGCTCGGCACGCTGCTGGCGGTGGGTCTGATGATCCTGCCGGCCGGCATTGCGCGATTCTGGTCGCGCGATCTCACGGTGATGATCTGCATCGCGGTCGTCGCTGCCGCGGTCTCGGGCTATGCCGGCCTCGTGCTGTCGTTCCAGACCCGCGTGCCGTCGGGCCCTGCGATCATTCTGGTCGCGACGGTGCTCTACATCGTCTCGGTGCTGTTCGGCCGCGTCGGCGGCATCGTCCGGCAGTTGTTTCCCGGCCGGCATCTGGAAGCGTGACGGCGATGCGCTTCCTTCCGCTCCTTGCCCTGCTGCTGATCGCCTCGCCGCTGCACGCCGCGGAACGGCTCAACGTCGTCGCCAGCTTCTCGATCCTCGGTGATTTCGTCCGCAACGTTGGCGGTGACCGGGTCAGCGTCACGACGCTGGTCGGCGCCGACAGCGACGTCCATGTCTATACGCCGGCGCCAAGCGATGCGAAGCGGATCGCGGACGCAAAGTTCGTTGTCGTCAATGGGCTCGGCCTCGAGGGCTGGCTGCCGCGCCTCGTGCAATCCTCCGGCAGCAAGGCAACCGTCATCACCGCCAGCGCCGGCATCGCGCCCCTGAAGCTCGGCTCGGCTGCAGATCCGCATGCCTGGCAGTCCGTCCCCAACGCCAAGGTTTACGTGACGGATATCGCCAACGCGCTGGCCGCGGCCGATCCTGATGACGCGGAGTTCTTCCGCGCCCAGGCCAAGGCCTATCTGGAAAAGCTCGAAACGCTCGACCGCGAGGTGCGCGAGGCCGTTGCGAAAATTCCGCCCGAGCGGCGCAAGGTGATCTCCACCCATGACGCCTTCGGCTATTTCGCCGCCGAATACGGTATCCGGTTCATCGCGCCGCTCGGCGTCTCCACCGAAACCGAGCCCAGCGCGCGGGACATCGCCGCCATCATCGGCCAGATCAAGGTCCAGAAAATCCCGGCCGTTTTCCTGGAGAATATCAGCGACGACCGCCTGATCCGGCGGATCGCCGCCGAGACCGGCGCAAAGGTCGGCGGGACCTTGATTTCGGACGGTTTGACGGGTGAAAAGGGGCCTGCCCCCACTTACATTGACATGGTCAGGCACAATATAAAGGCCCTGACCAGCGCGCTTGACCACTAGGGCAGGGGCCACCCCGCCTCGCGTCGCGCGGAAAAGCCCGACCCCGGAGTAGTTATGTCTGAAGCGACCTCTCAGAAAATTCCCGTGACCGTTCTGACCGGCTATCTCGGCGCCGGCAAGACCACGCTTTTGAACCGCATCCTGTCGGAAAACCACGGCAAGAAATACGCCGTCATCGTCAACGAATTCGGCGAGATCGGCATCGACAACGACCTCATCATCGGCGCCGATGAGGAAGTGTTCGAGATGAACAATGGTTGCATCTGCTGCACCGTGCGCGGTGATCTCGTGCGCATCATGGACGGGCTGATGAAGCGCAAGGGCAAGTTCGACGCCATCATCGTCGAGACCACCGGCCTTGCCGATCCGGCGCCGGTGGCCCAGACCTTCTTCGTCGACGAGGACGTGCAGAAGAACGCGCGCCTCGATGCGGTGGTCACGGTTGCCGACGCCAAATGGCTGTCCGACCGTCTGAAGGACGCGCCCGAGGCCAAGAACCAGATCGCCTTTGCCGACGTCATCGTGCTGAACAAGACCGACCTCGTCACCAAGCCCGAGCTCGCCGAGGTCGAGGCCCGCATCCGCGCCATCAACCCCTATGCGAAGCTGCACCGCACCGAGCGCTGCTCGGTGGCGCTGGCCGACGTGCTCGATCGCGGCGCCTTCGACCTCGACCGCATCCTCGACATCGAGCCGGACTTTTTGGAGGCCGACGATCATAATCACGACCATGATCATCACCATCACGGCCACGATCATCACCACCACCATGATCACGGCCACGGCCTGAAGCACTATCACGACGAGGACATGCAATCGCTGTCGCTCAAGACCGACAAGCCGCTCGATCCGAACATGTTCATGCCCTGGCTCCAGAACCTGGTGCAGGTCGAGGGCGGCAAGATCCTGCGCTCCAAGGGCATCCTCGCCTTCCACGACGACGACGACCGCTACGTCTTCCAGGGCGTCCACATGATGCTGGAGGGCAACCACCAGCGGAAATGGAAGGACGGCGAGCCGCGCGAGAGCCGCCTCGTCTTCATCGGCCGCGAATTGCCGGAAGACCTCATTCGCCAGGGTTTTGAGAGCTGCATCGTCTCGTGATGAAAGAGTTTACGCCGGCCCCCGATTCCGCCTCGATCGTCTCCGTCACCGACCGCGTCAAGCCTGTCGCGCTCGGCATGGGCGTGACGTCGGTGCATTTCCTCGGTGACCGCGCCGCCTTCGTCGGCGGCGAGGAGAATGTCGCGTTCGTCGACAGCAAGGGCGAGATCACCACCGTCGCCGTGCACAGCGGTGGCATTCTCTCGACCGCGTCCGACGGCAAGCGCCTCATCATGGGCGGCGACGACGGCAAGGTCGTTGCGCTCGATGCCAAGGGCGAGGTGACGCTGCTCGCCACCGACCCGAAGCGCCGCTGGATCGACGCGGTGGCGCTGCATGCCGACGGCGCTTTTGCCTGGTCGGCCGGCAAGACGGCGACCGTCAAGAGCGGCAAGCTAGAGGAGAAGTCGATCGAGGTGCCCTCGACCGTCGGCGGCTTGGCGTTCGCGCCGAAGGGCCTGCGGCTCGCGATCGCGCATTACAACGGCGCGACGCTGTGGTTTCCGAACATGGCGGCGACGGCCGAATTCCTGCCCTGGGCCGGCTCGCATCACGCGGTCACCTTCAGCCCGGACAACAAATTCCTGGTCACCGCGATGCACGAGCCGGCGCTGCACGGCTGGCGGCTCGCCGACAACAGGCACATGCGCATGACCGGCTATCCCGGCCGCGTCCGCTCGATGTCCTGGAGCGCGGGCGGCAAGGCGCTCGCGACCTCGGGCGCCGACACCGTGATCCTGTGGCCGTTCGGCAGCAAGGACGGTCCGATGGGCAAGGAGCCCGCGATGCTCGCGCCGCTCCAGGCGCGCGTCTCGGTCGTCGCCTGTCATCCGAAGAACGACATCCTCGCCGCCGGCTACAGCGACGGCACCGTGCTGATGGTGCGGCTCGAGGATGGCGCCGAGATCCTGGTCCGCCGCAATGGCACGCCGCCTGCGGCGGCGCTCGCTTGGAACGCCAAGGGCACGCTGCTGGCGTTTGCGGACGAAAATGGGGACGGCGGCCTGCTGGAGCTTTAATCTGTCATCGTTCCGGCCGTATAGGGGTCCATGCGGTTTCTGACGACCTTCCAGCTTGCTGATTTCGCCGACACGCTGGTCAGCCTGTTCACGGCCTTCGTGCTGGGCACGCTGATCGGCGCCGAGCGGCAATACCGCCAGCGCACCGCGGGCCTGCGCACCAACGTGCTGGTCGCGGTCGGGGCTGCCGCCTTCGTCGATCTCGCCATGCACCTGACCGGCGCGGACGGCGCGGTGCGGGTGATCTCCTATGTCGTCTCCGGCATCGGCTTCCTGGGGGCCGGCGTCATCATGAAGCAGGGCATGGACGTGCGCGGGCTCAACACCGCGGCGACGCTGTGGGCCTCGGCCGCGGTCGGCTCCTGCGCCGGTGCCGACATGGTCGCGCAGGCGGCCGCGCTGACCGTGTTCGTGATCGCCGGCAACACCATGCTGCGCCCGCTGGTCAACGCCATCAACCGCATTCCGCTGAACGAGAAGACTTCGGAGGCGACCTACTATTTCAAGCTTGCGGTGGCGGCGGACGCCTTGCCCGACATGCGCGATCGGCTCGTCGAGAAGCTCGAGGCTGCAAAATATCCGGTGGCCGATATCGACGTGGTCGAGATCGGCGAGGATGTTCTGGAGATCGTCGCAAAGCTGGTCGCGACCGCAGTCGACCCGAACGAGCTGAACAATGTGGCGACTGACCTCCAGCATCTGCCGGGCGTGCGCCACGCCACCTGGGAAGTCAGCACAACGGACTGAGCCCGGCGTTTGGGCGCGCAAGCGTGCGGTTCCAGCCTTGCCCGGCACGGAACCGCGGTCGGGCAACTTCGTTGATCCCCCGGACAAAGGCGGTGATCGATATGCCCGGCCAAAATAACAAGCGCAGACTGAAATTCGACCTGATGATCGCCTGCTCGCTGTTCGCAGCCGGCGTCGTGGTGTCAGGCCTATCGCTGGCGCAGATCCGGGCACAGAGCCGGATGGAGCTGGCGCAGGCGACAGGGCCGCTCCAGGGCACGCCGTCCGACGATCAGAGCAAGACTCCGGCTGAATCAAAGCCCGGCGGTGATCGGCCGACCACGCCGGCGCCCGAGCCCGCGCGCCCCGATCCGCAGACGCAGGGCGCGGCCACCAAGCCGGCGCTGCCGCAGGCGCCCGCCGAGAAGATCGCGCCGCCGATCAGGGAGAAGTAGCGGACTCGTAGTTGCAGCGTCATGGCCGGGCTTGTCCCGGCCATCCACGTTCTCGGAGCTGCAGAAAGAAAGTTCGTGGATGCCCGGGACAAGCCCGGGCATGACGGCTGAGTTGTCACCGCACCAGAATATTCCGGAACTGCCAGGGATCGCTGGTATCGATATCTTCCGGAAACAGTCCCGGACGATCCGTCAGCGGCGTCCAGTCGGTGTAGAAGCCCTTCACCGGGCCGAGATAGGGCAGCTGGATTTCCAGCAGGCGATCGAAATCCATCTCGTCGGCTTCGACGATGCCCTCGTTCGGGTTTTCCAGCGCCCACACCATGCCGCCGAGCACGGCGGAGGTCACCTGCAGGCCGGTGGCGTTCTGATAGGGCGCGAGTTTGCGGGTCTCTTCGATGGAGAGCTGCGAGCCGTACCAGTAGGCATTGTTGTCATGGCCGAACAGCAGCACGCCGAGCTCGTCGATGCCGTCGACGATTTCGTTCTCATCGAGGATGTGGTGCTTTTCCTGCATCTTCGCCGCGCGGCCGAACATTTCATGCAGCGACAGCACGGCATCGTCAGCCGGATGATAGGCATAGTGGCAGGTCGGCCGATAGACCGCCGTACCGGAGGCGTCTCGCACCGTGAAGTAATCGGCGATCGAGATCGACTCGTTGTGGGTGACGAGGAAGCCGTACTGCGCGCCGCGGGTCGGGCACCAGGTGCGCACGCGGGTATTGGCGCCGGGCTGCATCAGATAGATGGCGGCGCCGCAGCCGGCTTCGTGGGTGCGCGCATTTTCGGGCATCCATTTTTCATGGGTGCCCCAACCGAGTTCGGACGGCTGCACGCCTTCCGACAGGAAACCTTCCACCGACCAGGTGTTGACGAAGACATCAGGCTCTTTCGGCTTCTTGGAGCGCTGGGTGTCGCGTTCGGCGATGTGGATGCCCTTGATGCCGGCCTGCCGCATCAGGTCCGCCCATTCGGCCTTGGTCTTCGGCTTGGGGGCATTGAGCTTGAGGTCGGCGGCGACATTGAGCAGCGCCTGCTTGACGAAGAAGGAGACCATGCCGGGATTGGCGCCACAGCAGGAGACGGCCGTGGTCGAGCCTGCGGGGCGCGCCCTCTTGGCGGCCAGCGTCACTTCGCGAAGGGCGTAGTTGGAGCGCGCTTCCGGGCCCTTCGACGAATCGAAATAGAAGCCGAGCCAGGGCTCGTTGACGGTATCGATATAAAGAGCGCCGAGCTCGTTGCAGAGCTCCATGATGTCGGTGGAGCCGGTATCGACCGAGAGATTGACGCAAAAGCCCTGGCCGCCGCCTTCCGTGAGCAGCGGGGTCAGCAACTCGCGATAATTGTCCTTGGTCACGCCCTTCTGGATGAAGCGGACATTGTGCTTCTCGCAATGTGCCCTGCGGCCCTCGTCCTTGGGATCGATCACGGTGACGCGCGACTTGTCGTAATCGAGATGCCGCTCGATCAGCGGCAACGTGCCTTTGCCGATGGAGCCGAAGCCGACCATGACGATGGGGCCGGTGATCTTCGCGTAGATCTGCGAGGCAGGGCTCATGGGATGGTTTCTCCAGAAAGTGCTGGCGGACAAAATGGTGAGGGGGGATCAGGCGCTGCGGCGCTTGGCGGTGACTTCGATCTCGACCTTCATCTCGGGCTTGGCGAGGGCCGTGACGACCAGCAACGTCGCAGCCGGTCTGATGTCACCGAGAACCTCGCCGCAGACGGCGAAGTGGGCATCCACGTAGCTAGCGTCGGTGACGTAGTAGGTCGCACGGACGATATCGGCCATCTCGAATCCGCCCTCCTTCAGGGCGGCTTCGATGGTCTTGAAGCAGTTGCGTGACTGGCTCGTGACATCGGCCGGCATCGTCATCGTCGTGTAGTCATAGCCGGTGGTTCCCGCAACGAAGGCGAAATCGCCGTCGATCACGGCGCGGCTGTAGCCGACAGTCTTCTCGAGGGGAGAGCCGGTAGAGATCAGGCGACGGGACATGGTTTGGACCTCGACTGAAAGAGGTGTTTCGCGGGGGTTAAAGGGCGTTTCCGGGGCCTGCGCAACCCCAAAGGAATAGAGCTCAGCGCAGGCGCGGCCGGGCGTTGCCGTTCAATGCGGCTTCGGTCGTCGCCATCATGGCAATCCCTTAGGCCGCGTGCGCCTGGAGGGGGCGAACTACCCTCCGTTTGGGCAGGGCCGCGCCGGTTGGGACGATCATCCCCTTGGCGCCATCCAGCGCACCGGCCTGGAATTCAATCGCCAGCAGGCGGTCGCGCTCGAACGGGCCGGGCAGCATCAGTGCGCCGGTCTTCTCCGCCGAGAAGCCGAAGCGGGCGTAGTAGGGGGCATCGCCGAGCAGGATCACGGCGGCATGCCCGCGCGCCCGGGCGGCGGCCAGCGCTTGTTGCATCAGCGCGGCGCCGATCCCGAGCTCGCGGCAGGCAGGGTCCACCGCCAGCGGTCCGAGGACCAAAGCGGGCCTGCCTCCGGCGCTGACGTGCCACAGCCGCACGGTTCCCACGAGTGTCCCCTCGCGCACAGCCGACAGGGCAAGGCCTGCGGCAGGTGCACGTCCATCGCGCAGGCGCTGGCAGGTGCGGCCATGGCGGTTCTCGCCAAAGCTGGCATCGAGCAGCGCTTCACGGGCGGCGACGTCGGCAGCACGTTCCGCACGGATCGCGAACGGAGCGGCTTTCGAAGTGAGGGCGGTCTGTGGCTTCCGAAAAGCAGTCATGGCGCGTCAGTCCCCGCTTGAACCGACGTGCGATCAGCACGCCGGCTCAAGGCGTCGTCAGAAATCAGAAATGTGAGGGAGGAGCCGGCAAGCCGGCTCCCGAGTTCGTCAGGCCTCAGACGGAGAGGCGGATCAGATGTGGCAAATCAGATGTGGTACGTCTTCAGCGGCGGGATGCCGTTGAATGCCACCGACGAGTAGGTCGACGTATAGGCCCCGGTGCCTTCGATCAGCACCTTGTCGCCGATCTCGAGCGTGACGGGGAGCGGATACGGGGTCTTCTCGTACAGCACGTCGGCGCTGTCGCAGGTAGGTCCCGCGAGCACGCACGGCGTCATGTCCGCGCCGTCATGGGCGGTGCGGATGGCGTAGCGGATCGACTCGTCCATGGTCTCGGCGAGACCGCCGAACTTGCCGATGTCGAGATAGACCCAGCGCACCTCGTCCTCGTCGCTCTTCTTCGAGATGAGCACGACCTCGGATTCGATGATGCCGGCATTGCCCACCATGCCGCGGCCCGGCTCGATGATGGTCTCCGGGATCTGGTTGCCGAAGTGCTTGCGCAGCGCGCGGAAGATCGAGCGGCCGTAGGTCACAACCGGCGGCACGTCCTTCAAATACTTGGTCGGGAAGCCGCCGCCCATGTTGACCATGGAGAGGTTGATGCCGCGCTCGGCGCAGTCGCGGAACACCTGCGAGGCCATCGCCAGCGCACGGTCCCACGCCTTCACCTTGCGCTGCTGCGAGCCGACATGGAAGGAGATGCCGCACGGCTCCAGGCCCAGGCGCTTGGCGACGTCGAGCACGTCGACGGCCATCTCCGGGTCGCAGCCGAACTTGCGCGACAGCGGCCATTCGGCGCCGGCGCAGTCATAGAGGATGCGGCAGAACACCTTTGCGCCGGGAGCGGCACGGGCAATCTTCTCGACCTCGGCGGCGCAATCGACCGCGAACAGCCGAATGCCGAGCGCGAAGGCGCGCGCGATGTCGCGCTCCTTCTTGATCGTGTTGCCGAAGGAGATGCGGTCGGGCGTCGCTCCAGCGGCCAGCGCCATCTCGATCTCGGCGACGGTCGCGGTGTCGAAGCAGGAGCCCATGGAGGCGAGCAGGGCCAGCACTTCCGGCGCCGGGTTCGCCTTGACGGCATAGAACACGCGGCTGTCGGGCAGCGCCTTGGCAAAGGTCTGGAAATTGTCGCGCACGACCTCGAGGTCGACGACGAGGCACGGCTCGGTGTCCCGGCCCTCGCTGCGGCGGTTGCGCAGGAATTCCTGAATACGTTCGGTCATAGCACTCTCCCAAACGGCCCAGCGACGGGGATCCGTTCAAAAAATGACGTCGGATAAGAGCGCTCTGGCCGGATTGCGCGATGGAGGCGCAACGAAGCCAAAAGACTCAAACCAGACTGTGCTGCCGTGGATTGGTTGGGAATTTCCCGCCCGCACACCTGGCAATGAAGGACAAGCCTTTTCAGTAGCCCGCGCCGGCGTTGGACTGCCGGTAGAGACCAAAAAAGCCCGATCCGTCGTTGCTTTAAGTCGCGTCCCCCGTTGAGAGCGGGGTGCGCCGGTTCGCCTCCGGCTGCCAGTCACGGTTGCAAAGAGCGAAGTCACCTTCGACAAGGCATCTCTTTGAGAGAGATGCTGGACGCTTCGGGTTCGCTTTGTCTTCTCGACTTCCGCGCTTCCGAAGAGCCCCTCGGCTTCTTCACCCCTTGGCGGCTGTCCGGCCTCTTGTCCGGATACCTACCGACTGACACACGACCACAGGCACGTGCGAAATTGGGCAAGACCGCACATAAGCGTTTTGACTCTGCTTCGCAAGAATTTTTTTAAGGCTGAGAACAGAATTGCCTAACATCTGCTTGCGCAGTGTGGCGCGAGCGACGCGGAAGATGAACGCGCGTTAAGTTTTCAAGCTTGCGCGCGTGTCTCTCGCGCGCGAGCGAGCGTCAGCCGCGCTTGGTGAAGGGCTCGACGCGCTGCGCTGCGCGGATGAACGCGGTCATCACCAGCACGCCGAGTGCGAACAGCACGGCCTGGAGGATGTGCGCGCCCTGATCGCCTAAACCGAACAGGATCGCGAGCGCCCAGCCGCCGGCAAAGGCCGCGCCGAACACCTCCGCGCCGATCAGGATGGCGGCGCTGATGACGGTGATGACGCTGGGCCAGACGATCTGGCGGGAGGAGGAAGGCGCGTTCATGGGGCTCAGGGGTCCGTGTCTTCGAGGGCCGCAATCTCTCCGAAAAGGCGGGCGGGAGCAAGGCCAAATGGCCCAAAAAAGCCCCATCGCGTGCTATAGCTGGCCGCAACGAACCAGCTCGAAAACCGGGACTTGCGATGTCAGACCTCCGCCAAACTACGGACGCCGAGACCAACCCGCTGCTGAAGGCCTGGGTGACGCCGTTCGCGACCCCGCCCTTCGACGAGATCACGCCGGAGCACTTCCTCCCGGCCTTCGAGCAGGCCTTCGCCGACCATTCCGCCGAGATCGCGGCGATCACCAATGATCCGGCCGTGCCCGACTTCGCCAACACCATCACGGCGCTGGAGCGCTCCGGCAAGCTGCTGAGCAAGGTCGCGGCGGTGTTCTACGACCTCGTCTCGGCGCATTCCAACCCGGCCATCCTGGAGATCGACAAGGAGGTTTCCTTGCGGACGGCGCGGCACTGGAATCCGATCATGATGAACGCCGTGCTGTTTGGTCGCATCGCCCAGCTGCACGAGAACCGCGCCAATCTGGGTCTTTCGCCCGAACAGCTCCGCCTGCTGGAGCGCACCTATACCCGCTTCCACCGCTCCGGCGCCGGCCTCTCCGAGGAGGCCAAGACGCGGATGGCCGAGATCAACGAGAGGCTCGCCCAGCTCGGCACCGGCTTCAGCCATCATCTGCTCGGCGACGAGCAGGAATGGTTCATGGAGCTCGGGGAGGCCGACCGCCAGGGCCTGCCGGAGAGCTTCGTCGCCAGTGCCAAGGCTGCGGCGGAAGAGCGCGGCATGGCCGGCAAGGCCATCGTCACGCTGTCGCGCTCCTCGGTCGAGTCGTTCCTCAAGAGCTCGGCGCGGCGCGACCTGCGCGAGAAGGTCTACAAGGCCTTCACCGCGCGCGGCGACAACGGCAACGCCAACGACAACAATACGACCATCGTCGAGGTCCTGAAGCTGCGCGAGGAGAGCGCGAACCTGCTCGGCTACCCGACCTACGCCGCCTACCGGCTCGAAGACTCCATGGCCAAGACCCCGGAAGCGGTGCGGGGACTGCTCGAGCGGGTCTGGAAGCCGGCGCGCGCCCGGGCGCTCGCCGACCGCGACGAGATGCAGACGCTGATCTCGGCCGAGGGCGGCAATTTCAAGCTGGCGCCGTGGGACTGGCGCTTCTACGCCGAAAAGCTTCGCCTTCAGCGGGCCAATTTCGACGACGCCGCGATCAAGCCGTATCTCGCGCTCGACCACATGATCGCCGCCGCCTTCGACTGCGCCACGCGCCTGTTCGGCATCGCCTTCGAGGAGCGCAAGGACGTGCCGGTCTGGCACCCGGACGTCCGGGTCTGGGAGGTGAAGGGCAGGGACGGCAAGCACAAGGCGCTGTTCTATGGCGACTACTTCGCCCGGCCGTCGAAGCGCTCCGGCGCCTGGATGACCTCGCTGCGCGACCAGCAGAAGCTCGACGGCGACGTCGCGCCGCTCATCCTCAATATCTGCAATTTTGCGAAAGGGGCCGGCGGCGAGCCCTCGCTGCTGTCGCCCGATGACGCCCGCACCCTGTTCCACGAATTCGGCCACGGCCTGCACGGCATGCTGTCCAACGTGACCTATCCGTCGCTGTCGGGCACCTCCGTGTTCACCGACTTCGTCGAGCTGCCGTCGCAGCTCTACGAGCACTGGCAGGAACGGCCCGAGGTGCTCCAGCAATTCGCCCGCCACTACCAGACCGGCGAGCCGTTGCCGGACGACCTGCTCCAGCGCTTCCTCGCCGCGCGAAAATTCAACCAGGGCTTTGCCACGGTCGAGTTCGTCTCCTCGGCGCTGGTGGACCTCGAATTCCACACCCAGCCGGCCGCGGCGGCCAGCGACGTGCGCGCCTTCGAGAAGAAGGAGCTGGAGAAGATCGGCATGCCCGAGGAGATCGCGCTGCGTCACCGGCCCACGCAGTTCGGTCACATCTTCACCGGCGACCATTATGCCGCCGGCTATTACAGCTACATGTGGTCGGAGGTGATGGACGCCGACGCCTTCGGCGCGTTCGAGGAGGCCGGCAACATCTTCGATCCGGCCGTGGCCAAGCGTCTCCACGACGACATCTACTCCTCGGGCGGATCGGTCGATCCGGAAGCCGCCTACGAGGCCTTCCGCGGCCGCCCGCCGGAGCCCGACGCACTGCTCCGCCGCCGCGGCCTGCTCGACGCCCCGAAGGCGGCCTGATGGGCATGCGCACCCTTCTCGGTCTGTTGCTCGCCGCCGTCCTCACGCTCGCGGCGGGGACGGCGAGCGCGCATCCGCATGTCTGGATCACCGCGACCAGCGAGCTGCTCTACGCCGCGGACGGCAGCGTCACCGGCGTGCGTCACGCCTGGACCTTCGACGACATGTTCTCGGCCTATGCCGTGCAGGGGCTCGAGAGCAAGACCAAGGGCGCCTATACGCGCGAGGAGCTCGGGCCGCTTGCGCAGACCAATGTCGAATCGCTGAAGGAATATGCCTACTTCACCTTCGCGCGAGCGGACGGCAAGAAGGAGCGATTCCAGGAGCCGGTCGATTACTTCCTCGACTACAAGGATACAGTGCTGACCCTGCACTTCACGCTGCCGCTGAAGAACCCGGTCAAGCCCAAGCAGCTGGTGCTCGAAGTGTTCGACCGTTCGTTCTTCATCGACTTCCAGATGGCCAAGGACAACCCGGTCAAGCTGGTCGGCGCGCCCGCCGGCTGCCAGATGAAGCTTGACCGTCCCAGCGACGGCACCGCGACCGCGCAGAAGCTCAACGAGCAGACCTTCATGAGCGGCGAGAACACCAATTTCGGCATGATGTTCGCCAACAAGATCACGGTGGATTGCCCTTGATCGGTCGTCTGCATTCTCCGCTTGCCCGCGGGCTTCTCGCCTGTGCCGCGGTTATCGTCGTGCTGGGCGTGGCCGATGCCGCGCTTCACGATCTTCTCGCGCAAAATCCGTTCGGCGCACCGAAACCCGCGCAGGCGGCCGAGCCCGAGGCCAGCGGCCTCATCGGCTGGCTATTGGCAAAACAGTCGGAGTTCTACCGCCAGATGTCGGCGACCATCCGCGCCGCCAGGTCCGACGGCTCGGCGGTGTGGACGCTGCTCTTCATCTCCTTTGCTTATGGCATCTTCCATGCCGCCGGACCCGGCCACGGCAAGGCGGTGATCGCCTCCTATCTCGTCGCCAACCGCGAGACCGCGCGGCGCGGCATCGCGCTGTCGTTTGCCTCGGCGTTGATGCAGTCGCTGGTCGCGATCCTGATCGTCGGCATCTCGGCCTGGATCCTGAATGCGACGGCCAAGACCATGTGCAAGGCGGAAGGCGTGATCGAGATCGCGAGCTACGCCCTGATCGCGCTGTTCGGCCTGCGGCTGGTCTGGGTCAAGGGCGGCGCCTTCATCCGCGCGCTTCAGGTGGCCCAGCCGGTGCCGGCGATCGCGGGCGTGCCGCAGCACCATGATCACGGCCATCACCTCCATCATGATGCGCATGATCATCATGACCACGATCACCATGATCATGGTCACGCCCACGCCCACGCCCATCACGATCACGATCACGGGCACGACCACGTCCATGACGAGCATTGCGGCCATTTCCACGGCCCGGCGCCGAGCGAGCTCGCCGGCCCCGGTGGCTGGCGGCGCGGATTCGCCGCGATCCTGACCGTCGGCATCCGTCCCTGTTCGGGCGCGATCCTCGTGCTGGTGTTCGCGCTCGCCCAGGGCCTGTTCTGGGCCGGCATCGCCGCGACCTTCCTGATGGGGCTCGGCACCGCGATCACGGTCGCGGCCATTGCCGTCGTCGCTGTCTCCGCCAAGGACATCGCCGCCCGCCTGAGCGCAGGTCGCGACGGCGGCGGCGCGCTGTTCATGCGCGGCATCGAATTCAGCGCCGCCGGTCTCGTGCTGCTGTTCGGCGTCGGCCTGTTGTTCGGCTATATCGCGGCCGAACGGACGACGTGTTTTTGAAGCACGCTCTCGTGCCCCGGACGCAGCGCAGCGTCCCTTCGACGGTGCGCTGCAGAGCCGGGGCCCATCTCTCCATACTGTAGCTGTGGCCCGCTGGGTCCCGGCTCTGCGCCGCAACGCTAAGGGCGTTGCAGCGCGTCCGGGACACGGCAGCTCACACCGGCAAGAACCGCTTCAGCATCGGCATGAAGAAGATCCCGAGATTGATCGCAAAGCCGATGCTCCAGAGGATCGAGCGCAGCGTCGGGCGGTTGCCGAGATAGGTCAGCACGTAGGCGATCCGCACGATCAGGA
Organism: Bradyrhizobium sp. CCBAU 11386; assembly: GCF_028128955.1. Taxonomy (NCBI): domain Bacteria; kingdom Pseudomonadati; phylum Pseudomonadota; class Alphaproteobacteria; order Hyphomicrobiales; family Nitrobacteraceae; genus Bradyrhizobium; species Bradyrhizobium sp. CCBAU 11386. The sequence goes on along the minus strand of NZ_LBKA01000244.1, from coordinate 17,455 downwards.
ACAGCACCGCGAGCTCGTCGATCAGCCGCTGCGGCGAGTCCCTGAATTCGGCGAGCAGCACCGCGAAGGCGAAGAACGGAAAGGTCTCGATGCCGTTCTGGTGGGCGCCGAGCGCGCGCTGCGCGATGGCGTCTGCATAGAAGGCGGGATCGCGCGGCCGGGAATTGTCGAACCCGCGAAACCGGATCCATTTGATCGAGGCGATCGTCGCAAGATAGAGCAGCAGCGCTCCGAATACGCACCATTCCGCGAGTGTCATCTTCCCTCCCCCGCTTAGGGAGACCCTAGCGAAACCGGGCTCATCTTGACAAGTTCGGTGCAACGCGCGACGCAACTGATCATGTCGACCGCCGCCCCCAGTGAGACCACGCAGCCAACCGTCCAGTCCGGCCCGAAGCGCGTCGGCGTGCTCCTGGTCAATCTCGGCACGCCCGACACGGCCGATGCGCCGGGCGTGCGGATCTATCTCAAGGAATTCCTCTCGGACGCCCGGGTCATCGAGGACCAGGGCCTGATCTGGCAGTTCGTGCTGAACGGGATCATCCTGCGCAGCCGTCCCCGCACCAAGGCGCTCGACTACCAGAAGATCTGGAACAACGAGAAGAACGAGTCGCCGCTGAAGACCATCACGCGGTCGCAAGCCGACAAGCTCGCCGCCGCGCTGTCGGATCGCGATCACGTCGTCGTGGACTGGGCGATGCGCTACGGCAATCCTTCGATCAAGTCGGGCATCGAGGCGCTGATCGCGGAGGGATGCGACCGCATCCTCGCCGTCCCCCTTTATCCGCAATATTCCGCCTCGACCTCGGCGACCGTCTGCGACGAGGTGTTCCGCGTGCTCGCCCGCCTGCGTGCGCAGCCGACGCTGCGGGTGACGCCGCCGTACTACGAGGACGAGGCCTATATCGAGGCGCTCGCCGTCTCGATCGAGACGCATCTGGCAACCCTGCCGTTCAAGCCGGAGCTGATCGTCGCCTCCTTCCACGGCATGCCGAAATCCTATGTCGACAAGGGCGATCCCTATCAGGAGCATTGCATCGCCACGACCGAGGCGCTGCGCCGCCGGCTCGGCATGGACGCGTCAAAATTGCTGCTGACGTTCCAGTCGCGCTTCGGCAATGACGAGTGGCTCCAGCCCTATACCGACAAGACGATGGAGCGGCTCGCGAAAGAGGGCGTGCGCCGCATCGCGGTGGTGACGCCGGGCTTTGCCGCCGACTGCCTGGAGACGCTGGAGGAGATCGCGCAGGAGAATGCCGAGATCTTCAGGCACAATGGCGGCGAGCAGTTCTCCGCGATCCCCTGCCTCAACGATAGCGAACCCGGCATGGACGTGATCCGCACCCTGGTGCTGCGCGAACTCCAGGGCTGGATATAATGAGCCTGGATTTGATGGGCCCCCCGTGAACCGCCGCGAGGTGTTGGGGCTTCTTGGAATGATCGCGGCGCTGCCGTCCCCGGCACTGGCGCAGCAACCGACGCGGCGGCTCGGCGTGCTCTCGGTCACGGCCGCCGACGATGCGATCGGGCAGACGCGCAGCGTCATCCTGGTCGAGGCGCTCGCCGCCCATGGCTGGAAGGAGCACGGCAACCTCAGGGTCGACTGGCGCAGCGGTGCCGGCGACCGGGCGCGGATCGCCGGGCTCGCCGACGAACTGATCGCGCTCGAGCCCGACATCCTGCTCGCGGTCGGCACGCCCTCGGTCGAAGAGCTGCGCCGGCGCACCGCGACGATCCCGATCGTGTTCGCCGTGGTTACCGATCCCGTCAGCCAGGGCTTTGTCCAGACCCTCGCGCATCCCGGCGGCAACATCACCGGCTTCACCGATTATGACGGCCCGCTGGCCGGCAAATGGCTGGAGATGCTGACGCAGGTGACGCCGAAAGTGTCCCGCGTCTTCGTCGTCTACAATCCCGCCACCGCGCCGTTCGCGCCCCTGATGTTGCGCACGATCGAGGACGCCGCACGAACGCTTCATGTGACGGTCGAGACCGCGCCGGTCCATGACGCAGCCTCGATCGCGGCGCTGGCCTCGCGCAAGGACGGCGGCCTGCTGATCCTGCCGGACTTCTTCACGATGGCCAACCGCGCGCATCTGCTCGCGGCAATCGCTGAGGCGCGCGTGCCTGCGGTGTTCTGGAGCCGCACCTTCGTCGACGAGGGCGGGCTGATGTCCTACAGCACCGACAGCGCCGAGCAGCTCCGGCGCGCCGCGGGCTACATCGATCGCATCCTGAAGGGCGCGCAGGCAGCCGACCTGCCGGTGCAGAACCCGACCAAGTTCGAGCTCGCGGTCAACCTCAAGGCCGCCAAGGCGCTTGGCGTCACCATTCCCCCAAGCTTGCTCGCAACCGCGAACGACGTCATCGAATAAAGTCGTCCGTGACGGAGGACATGTCCGGATTCGTTAACTTTCGCCGCTAGGTCTGCGCGTTTACGCTTTCAAGAGCCTTTCGGAAATACATATCGTGACCGTTTCCCCCCGCGTGCGTCTTGTGCAGAATCGTCCGAATGCCGACGTGAATCGTAACCGCTGAACCAGTAGGGTCGCGATCCCGACCAATGACAGCGCGGGAAAGGGCCTTTTCCTGCCTTGGAGGAAATATGAGCGGTTTCGACATTTTCGCGATTGTTCTGGTTTTGCTCGTCATCGTCACGCTGATTGCCGGCGTGAAGACGGTGCCGCAGGGCTATGACTGGACCATCGAGCGGTTCGGAAAATACACCCAGACGCTGAGCCCCGGGCTCAACCTGATCGTGCCCTATTTCGATCGCGTCGGGCGCAAGATCAACATGATGGAGCAGGTGATCGACATCCCCGAGCAGGAGGTGATCACCAAGGACAACGCCACCGTGACGGTGGACGGCGTCGCCTTCTACCAGGTGTTCGACGCCGCCAAGGCGAGCTACGAGGTCTCCAACCTGACCCAGGCCATCACCGTCCTGACCATGACCAACATCCGCTCGGTGATGGGGGCGATGGATCTCGACCAGGTGCTGTCGCATCGCGACGAGATCAACGAACGCCTCCTGCGCGTGGTCGATGCCGCGGTCTCGCCCTGGGGCCTGAAGGTCAACCGCATCGAGATCAAGGACATCGTGCCGCCGGCCGATCTCGTCGAGGCGATGGGCCGGCAGATGAAGGCCGAGCGCGTCAAGCGCGCCGACATTCTGGCTGCCGAAGGCCAGCGGCAGTCGGAGATCCTGCGCGCCGAGGGCGCCAAGCAGGGCCAGATCCTCCAGGCCGAGGGCCGCAAGGAAGCCGCCTTCCGCGACGCCGAGGCCCGCGAGCGGTCCGCCGAGGCCGAGGCCAAGGCGACGCAGATGGTCAGCGAAGCCATCGCCAAGGGCGACGTCGCGGCGCTGAACTATTTCATCGCCGACAAGTATATCAAGGCGTTCGGGCAACTGGCGGACTCGCCGAACCAGAAGGTCATCATGCTTCCGGTCGAGGCGATGAGCATGCTGGGCTCGCTCGCCGGCATCGGCGAGATCGCGAAAGCGACGTTCGGCGAGAGTGCGGCATCCGCCGCTGCCGCGGCCCGTCGTGGCGGCTCGGTGCCGTCGTCCGGCCCGACGCCGCCAGCGGTGCCGTAACCGCGCCATTGAGAGAGGTCGTGTCATGACCGACATGTTCGTATCGCTCGGCACCTGGAACTGGCTGATCTTCGGCTTCATCCTGATGGGGCTGGAGGTGCTGGCGCCGGGCGTATTCCTGTTCTGGCTCGGGCTCGCCGCGCTGCTGGTCGGGCTGATCTCGTTCGCCGTTGCCGTGTCCTGGCAGGTGCAGCTGGTGATGTTCGCGATCTTCGCCGCTGCCGCGGTGCCGGTGTGGCGCCGTCTCTCGCGGCCGAATCCGGATGCGAGCGCGAGCCCCTTCCTCAACAAGCGCACCGAGGCGCTGCTCGGCCGCGAGTTCACGCTGGAGAAGCCGATCATCGACGGCAACGGCACCATGCGCATCGGCGACACGGTCTGGCGCGTCGCAGGTCCCGATACGCCGGCCGGGACGCGCGTGAAGGTGGTGCGGGTGGACGGCGTGAATCTGACGGTGGCGGTGGCGTAGCCGCTCTTACCCTCCCCTGGAGGGGGAGGGTCGATCGCGCGCAGCGCGAGCGGGGTGGGGTGATCTCTCCACTCGGGCACCGCTTCCGTGGAGAGACTGTCACCCCACCCCGTCTCACATTTCGCTACGCTCCATGTGAGCCGACCCTCCCCCTCCAGGGGAGGGTAAGAGACGTCCTACCTCCTCCATCTCTCCGCAAACCTGTGCAGCGGCATGAACGTCCCGCACAGGTCCCGCCCGAGCGGCGTCAGCCCATAGCCTCCGCCTTCGCCGAGCTCCACGAACCCCGCCTCGCGCAAATCGTCCAGCCGCGCCTGTAGCACTGTCGGCGAAGCTTCGTCGCAGGCGGTGCGCAAGCCGCGGGAGGTGAGGGGGGCGTCGCGCAACTCCCACAGGATCCGCAAGGTCCAGCGCCGGCCGAGCAGGTCGAGCAGCGCCATGATCGGCCGTCCCGTGCGTGAACCGCGGACGCTGCGTGTTGTCGAGCCGGCCTGTTTCGCCATCGTCGCCCTCTTGCATATTGCTACAGATAATGTAGCGTCGTGCTACGATAATTGTAGCAATGGAGACGGCCGATGTCCCAGGCCACACCGCGCATTGCGCCGCTCGCGCCGCCTTATCCCCCGGAGATCCAGGCGCAATTCGACCGCATCATGCGCGGCGCGCCGCCGCTGCTGCTGTTCCGGGTGATGGCGGGCCACAGCCGCGCCTGGGACAAGTTCCGCGCCGGCGGCCTGCTCGATCCCGGGCCGCTGTCGTTGCGTGAACGCGAGATCGTCATCGACCGCACCTGCGCGCTGAACAAATGCGAATATGAATGGGGCGTGCATGTCGCGGTCTTTGCCGGCCCGGCGCGCCTGACCGAGGACGAGGTCCGCGCCACCGTAGAGGGCGATGCGACGTCGCCGTGCTGGTCACCGGGCGAGCAGGCGCTGATCGCAGCCGTCGACGCGCTGCATCACCACGCGACGTTCACCGATGCGGAATTCGCCGCGCTCGCGGCGCATTACGACGAGGCGCAGATCCTGGAGGTCATGCTGCTGTGCGGCGTCTATCGCACGGTGTCGTATCTGGCGAACGGCTTGAGGCTGCCGCTGGAGGAGAAGGCGGCGCGGTTTCCGGCACCGCTCTAACCGCCGTCATTGCGAGCGCAGCGAAGCAATCCAGAGTCTTTCCGCGGAGGCAGTCTGGATTGCTTCGCTGCGCTCGCAATGACGGAGGAGAGAGGGGCGCGCCACACTCTCCCCGTCATTCCGGGGCGCGACGAAGTCGCGAGCCCGGAATCCATCGGGCAGCAACCTCGGAGATGAATGGATTCCGGGCTCGCGCCAAGTGGCGCGCCCCGGAATGACGATAGGAAATGGCGCGCGCTACGCCACACCCGCCCGCAGCAGATCGTGCAGGTGCACGATGCCCACGACCTTGTCCGCTTCGGTCACCAGCAGCGTCGTGATCTTGCGGGTGTTCAGCACCTCGATCATCTCGGTGGCGAGCATCGAGGGCGGCACGGTCTTGGGCTGCCTGGTCATGATGTCGTCGACCGTGACCGTCAGCAGGTCGGGCCGCATGTGGCGGCGCAGATCGCCGTCGGTGATGATGCCGACCGCCTCATTCGCGTCATTGACGATGCAGACGCAGCCGAGGCCCTTGGCCGACATCTCGACCACGGCCTCCGACATCTCGGTGCCGAGCGGCTTGACCGGGATCTCCGCGCCGGTGCGCATGTAGTCGCGGACGAATTTCAGCATCGCGCCGAGCTTGCCGCCGGGGTGGAAATGCGCGAACTCGAGCGCCGTGAAGCCGCGGCCTTCCAGCAGCGCGATCGCGAGCGCATCGCCGATCGCGGCCTGCATCAGGGTCGAGGTGGTCGGTGCCAGATTGTGCGGGCAGGCCTCGCGTGCCTTCGGCAGCTCGATCACGAGGTCGGCGGCCTGTCCGAGCGAGGACGCCGCGTTCGACGTCACCGCGATCATGGGGATCGCAAAGCGCGCCGAATAGTTCACGAGGTTCTTCATCTCCGGCTGCTCGCCGGACCAGGACAGCGCCATGATGACGTCGTCGGTGGTGATCATGCCGAGGTCGCCATGGCCGGCTTCAGCGGTGTGAACGAAGAAGGCGGGTGTGCCGGTCGAGGCCAGCGTCGCCGCGATCTTGCGGCCCATATGGCCTGACTTGCCGAGCCCGGTGACGATGACGCGGCCCTTGGCCTGCCGGATCAGGTCGACCGCCTTGGCGAAGGCCGCACCCAGCGGGCCGCGCAGCGCGGCGGCGAGCGCGTTGATGCCGCCGCTCTCGGTCTCCAGCGTGCGGAGCGCGGATTCGACACTTGTAGGAATGGGGCCGGATGATTGGGTCATCAGCGGTTTCGAACTCGGCATGTTCAGGTCCAGGGAGGAGGGGCGATGGCCCATTGGCGCCTGCTTTAGCACGCCTCGGCGTATGAGGCGACGCGGCCGCCCCGACCCTCAACGGGTCATTAACCATAATTGTTTTAACTCCATTAACGATGGTTTCTGCCAGCCGGCGGAGGCTATCGCGAAAGTGTTTGATTTCGTTGGGGTAATTCCATCGTGGGGTCGTCTCCAGGCACGGGCCGGAGCAAACGCGCGCATTTCCTGCGCGCGGCCTTGCCGTGTCTTGCGCTGACGGCCCTGCAAAGCGGCCCAGTGGCCGCCCAGAGCCTCACGCCCGACCTGTTCAATCCCAACCGCGGCGGTTTCGCCGCGCCCGACACGTTGCCCACGCGCCGCACGGCGGGCGTACCGCAGGCACCTACGGACGCGCTGCCGGCGCTGCCCGATCCCAGCGCCGATCCGCGCAAGCGCCAGCAGGCGCCGGCGACCTCGCGCGTCGGCCAGGTCCCGACCTACGGTCTGCCAGCCGCCAACGGCGCCAGCGGCTCGGGTTACGACTCGCTCAACCGCAAGCGGCAGCAGCCCAAGCTCTATCCCGGGCAGCCGAAGCCGAAGCGCCCGGTCGGGCCCGGCTCGCCGGTGCCGCCGGCAACGCCGGACAGGACGCTCGGCCCGCCGCGCATCGCGTCGCCGCCGTCCGAGACCGCGCACAAGGTGCCGGTGCCGCCGGCGATGGCCGGCAACGTGCCCGGCCAGCCGCTGCGCCGCCGCCTCAAGCCGGACGAGGATCCGTTCGGTGCGGTCGGCGATTATGCCGGCAGCTTCCTGATAAAGGGCGGGCTCGAGCTCTCCGCCGGCTATGACACCAACCCGGCGCGTCTGAACAAGCCGATCGGCTCGCCGGTCTATGTCGTCGCGCCCGACCTCCTCGTGGTGTCCGACTGGGAGCGCCACGCGCTGGTCGCCGATTTGCGCGGCTCGTTCTCGGGCTACACCAACAACATGCCGGCGACGATCGACGGCTTTCCCTCGCCCTCGCCGGTCGAGATCGACCGCCCCGACTTCACCGGTCATGTCGACGGCCGCATCGACGTTGACCGCGACCTCAAGCTGACCTCGCAGCTGCGCCTGCGGCTCGCCACCGACAATCCCGGCAGCCCCAACGTGCAGGCCGGCCTCCAGAAATATCCCGTCTACGCCACCTATGGCACGACCGTCGGCTTCGACCAGACCTTCAACCGCTTCCAGGTCGCGGCCGGCGCCACCGTGGATCGCACCGCCTACACCGACTCCAAGCTCACCGACGGCTCGACCTTCAGCAACAATGATCGCGACTTCAGTCAGTATGGCGGCGTCGGCCGCTTTTCCTACGAGCTGAAGCCGGGCCTGAAGCCGTTCGTCGAGATCCAGGGCGACACCCGCGTGCACGACCAGGCCGCCGACCGCAGCGGCTACTTTCGCGATTCAAACGGCGGCTATGGCAAGGTCGGCACGTCCTTCGAGTTCTCGCGCATCCTCACCGGCGAGGTCTCGGTCGGCTATTCCGCGCGCAACTATGTCGATCCGCGCCTCAGCCAGCTCTCGGGCTTCCTCACCTCGGGCTCGCTGATCTGGAACGCCAGCGGCCTCACCACGGTGAAATTCGTCACCGACACGCAGATCGCGGAGACCACGGTCGCCGGCTCCTCCGGCGTGCTGGTCCGCACCTATTCCGCCGAGGTCGATCACGACTTCCGCCGCTGGCTCACCGCCGTCGGCAAGTTCACCTACGGCACGCTCGACTACCAGGGCCAGAACCGCAACGACAAGACCTACTCGCTCGAAGGCAATCTGATCTACAAGCTCAACCGCAACATCTGGATCAAGGGCACGCTGCGCCACGACATCCTGGACTCGAACCAGGCGGGGTCTAGCTCGCAGGGGACGGTGGTGATGCTGGGGGTGAGGTTGCAGAATTAGCGATGAGGCGCGCCTTGATGCGCTGTCGTCGCTACCCGCTCAGCTGTCATGCCCCGGCTTGACCGGGGCATCCAGTACGCCGCGGCTTATCCGTATACGTTTGATGTCTCTGGAATACTGGATCGCCCGCTCCAGTGCGCAAGTGCGCACAAGGCGGGCGATGACACCGTTTGTAAATCTGGCGGCGGAACGAGCCGCGGCTAGCGCGGCAGATCCGTCTTCCCCATCAGGAACGTGTCGATCGACCGGGCGCAGAGCCGGCCCTCGCGGATCGCCCACACCACCAGCGACTGACCGCGGCGCATGTCGCCGGCGGTGAACACGTTCGGGCGCGAGGTCTGGTAGTCCAAGGTGTTGGCCTTGACGTTGCCGCGCGGGTCGAGCTCGACCGAGAGCAGCTTCAAGAGGCCCTCATGCACGGGATGGACGAAGCCCATGGCGAGAAGGACGAGCTCGGCGTCGAGCTCGAACTCGGTGCCGGCGATCGGCTTGAACTTGTCGTCGACGCGGATGCAGTGCAGCTTCTTGACCTGGCCGTTCTCGCCGGTGAACTTTTGGGTCAGCACGGCGTATTCGCGGACGGCGCCTTCGGCCTGGCTGGAGGACGTGCGCATCTTCAGCGGCCAGTTCGGCCAGGTCAGGCCCTTGTTCTCGCGCTCGGGCGGGGCGGGCATGATCTCGAGCTGGGTCACGGAGAGCGCGCCCTGGCGCAGCGAGGTGCCGATGCAGTCCGAGCCGGTGTCGCCGCCGCCGATAACGACGACATGCTTGCCGCCGGCGAGGATCTCGGTGACGCCGTTCAGCGGCTCCTCGGAGACGCGGCGGTTCTGCTGCGGCAGGAAGTCCATGGCGTAATGGATGCCTTGGAGATCGCGGCCGGGGATCGGCAGGTCGCGCGGGGCTTCGGCGCCGCCGGTCAGGGCGACGGCGTCGTACTCGTTGAGCATCTCGCGCGGATCGACATTGCCGTCGGCGCCGACATGGCTGTTGTAGTGGAAGGTGACGCCTTCGCCTTCCATCTGCTTGACGCGGCGGTCGATGATGCCCTTCTCCATCTTGAAGTCGGGGATGCCGTAGCGCAGCAGGCCGCCGGCCTTGGCGTACTTCTCGAACAGGTGCACATCGTGGCCGGCGCGGGCGAGCTGCTGCGCGCAGGCCATGCCGGCCGGACCCGAGCCGATCACCGCGACCTTCTTGCCGGTCTTGACGGAGGCGACCTCCGGCTTCAGCCAGCCATTGTCCCAGGCGCGGTCGACGATCGCGCATTCGATGGTCTTGATGGTGACCGGGTTGTCGTCGATGTTGAGCGTGCAGGACGCTTCGCACGGCGCAGGACAGATGCGGCCGGTGAATTCCGGGAAGTTGTTGGTCGAGTGCAGGTTGCGCGAGGCCTCTTCCCAGTTGCCCTGATAGACGAGGTCGTTGAAATCAGGGATCTGGTTGTTGACCGGGCAGCCCGGCGTGCCGGGCGCGACCGAGCCGGTGCCGTGGCAAAAGGGAATGCCGCAATTCATGCAGCGCGCGGCCTGGTCGCGCGTTTCCTTCTCGGTCAAGGGAACGACGAACTCGTTGAAATGCTTCACGCGCTCGGCGACCGGGGTGTACTTGCGGTCGTGCCGTTCGATTTCCAGAAAACCCGTGATCTTGCCCATTAAACCCGAAGTCCTGCCGCTTTAGTTCGTTTGTTTCTTGCTCCTCATCCTGAGGAGCGGCGCACTCCTCGCGCCGCGTCTCGAAGGATGAAGGCCCGGATGGTGAGCTCATGGTTCGAGGCGCAGCTATCGCGCTCCTCACCATGAGGGCCTGTCGCTTACGCCCCGATCGCGATTTTCGGCTCGGCGTCCGCGTTGGCCGCCAGTTCGCGCAGCGCACGCCGGTACTCGACCGGCATCACCTTGCGGAATTTGGGCAGCCAGTCCTTCCAATTGGCGAGGATGTCGGCGGCGCGCTTGGAGCCGGTCGCTTTCGCATGACGCGTGATCAGGACGTGCAGCCGCTCGACGTCGGAGGCGAGCAGGTTCTTGAACACGTCGACCCGGCCATGGGCCTCGAGATCGCCGCTGGCGTGATACGTGTCGGCATTGATCATCTCTTCCGACAGCACCGGCTCGAGCTCGACCATGGCCATGTTGCACAGCTTGTCGAAGTCGCCGGTCTCGTCCAGCACGTAGGCGATGCCGCCCGACATGCCGGCCGCGAAGTTGCGCCCGGTCTTGCCGAGCACGACCACGATGCCGCCGGTCATGTATTCGCAGCAATGATCGCCCGCGCCCTCGACCACGGCGACCGCGCCCGAGTTGCGCACGGCAAAACGTTCGCCGGCGATGCCGCGGAAGTAGCACTCGCCCTGGATCGCGCCGTACATCACGGTGTTGCCGACGATGATGCTCTCTTCCGGCACGATGGCAGAGTTCTTCGGCGGCTTGACGATGATCTTGCCGCCCGAGAGGCCCTTGCCGACATAGTCGTTGCCTTCACCCTCGAGCTCGAAGGTGACGCCATGGGCGAGCCATGCGCCGAAGGCCTGGCCCGCGGTGCCCTTGAGGCTGACATGGATGGTGTCATGCGGCAGGCCGGCATGGCCGTAGATCTTGGCGACCGCACCCGACAGCATCGCGCCCGCGGAGCGGTTGGTGCTGTTGATCGTGGCGTCGATCTTCACCGGCGCGCCGCGGTCGAGCGCGGGCGTCGCCTTCTCGATCAACGTGCGGTCGAGCACCGCCTCCAGATGGTGGTTCTGGCGCTCGGAGTGATAGATCTTCTGGCCCTTCTCTTCCTTCTGCTTGACGAACAGCTTGGAGAAGTCGAGGCCCTTGGCCTTCCAGTGCGCGACCAGCTTGGTCTGGTCGAGCAGCTGAACCTGGCCGATCATCTCATTGAAGGTGCGGAAGCCGAGCGAGGCCATGATCTCCCGGACCTCTTCCGCGACGAAGAAGAAGTAGTTGATCACGTGCTCGGGCTGGCCGGTGAAGCGCTTGCGCAGGACCGGATCCTGGGTCGCGACGCCAACCGGGCAGGTGTTGAGATGGCACTTGCGCATCATGATGCAGCCGGCCGCGATCAGCGGCGCGGTGGCGAAGCCGAACTCGTCGGCGCCGAGCAGCGCGCCGATCACGACGTCACGGCCGGTGCGGAAGCCGCCGTCGACCTGGACCACGATGCGGCTGCGCAGCCGCTCGCGCACCAGCGTCTGGTGGGTTTCGGCAAGGCCGATCTCCCACGGCGAGCCGGCGTGCTTGATCGAGGTCAGCGGCGAAGCGCCGGTGCCGCCCTCGAAGCCCGCGATCGTAACGTGGTCGGCGCGCGCCTTGGCAACGCCCGCGGCCACCGTGCCGACGCCGATCTCGGAGACGAGCTTGACCGAGACGTCGCCCGTCGGGTTGACGTTCTTGAGGTCGTAGATGAGCTGCGCCAGGTCCTCGATCGAGTAGATGTCGTGGTGCGGCGGCGGCGAGATCAGGCCGACGCCCGGCGTCGAGTGCCGGACCTTGGCGATGGTCGCGTCGACCTTGTGGCCGGGCAGCTGGCCGCCTTCGCCGGGCTTGGCGCCCTGCGCCATCTTGATCTGCATCATGTCGGAGTTGACGAGATACTCCGTGGTGACGCCGAAGCGGCCCGAGGCGACCTGCTTGATCGCCGAGCGCATGGAATCGCCGTTCGGCATCGGCTTGAAGCGGTCGGCTTCCTCGCCGCCTTCACCGGTGTTCGACTTGCCGCCGATCCGGTTCATGGCGATGGCGAGCGTGGTGTGCGCCTCGCGCGAGATCGAGCCGAAGCTCATCGCACCGGTTGCGAAACGCTTGACGATGTCCTTGGCCGGCTCGACCTGGTCGAGCGGCACCGGCTTGCGCTTCTCTTCCTCGGCGCTCTTGATCCGGAACAGGCCGCGCAGCGTCAACAGGCGCTCCGACTGCTCGTTGAGGATCTTGGCGAAGGCGCGATAGCGCTCCAGCGAATTGCCGCGCGCGGCGTGCTGAAGCAACCCGACCGACTCGGCGGTCCAGGCATGGTCCTCGCCGCGGCTGCGATAGGCATATTCGCCGCCGACGTCGAGCGCGGTCTTGTAGACCAGCGCCTCGCCGAACGCGTCGGCATGGCGACGCACGGCCTCTTCCGCGATCTCGGCGAGACCGACGCCCTCGACGCGGGTATGCGTGCCGGCGAAGAACTTTCCGACGAAGTCCGCCTTGAGGCCGACCGCGTCGAAGATCTGCGCGCCGCAATAGGACTGGTAGGTCGAGATGCCCATCTTGGACATCACCTTCAGCAGGCCCTTGCCGATCGACTTGATGTAGCGCTTGACGATCTCGTAGTCGTCGAGCGAGCTGGGCAGGCGGTCCTTCATCGCGATGATGGTCTCGAACGCGAGGTAAGGATTGATCGCTTCCGCGCCGTAGCCGGCAAGGCACGCGAAATGATGCACTTCACGCGGCTCGCCGGATTCGACGACGAGACCGACCGAGGTGCGCAGTCCGACGCGGATCAGATGATGATGCACGGCGGCGCAGGCGAGCAGTGCCGGGATCGGCACCCGGTCGGTGCCGACCATGCGGTCGGACAGGATGATGATGTTGACGCCCTCGCGCACCGCGCTTTCCGCGCGCGCGCAGAGCTCGTCGAGCACCTGGTCCATGCCGGCCGCGCCGAGACCGGCGTGGAAGGTGGTGTCCAGCGTGCGCGACTTGAAGTGCGATTCAGCCACTTCCGAGATCGAGCGGATCTTTTCCAGATCCGCGTCGGTCAGAATCGGTTGGCGCGCTTCGAGGCGCTTGGTGGTGGCCATGCCCTGCAGGTCGAACAGGTTCGGCCGCGGCCCGATGATGGAGACGAGGCTCATCACCAGCTCCTCGCGGATCGGGTCGATCGGCGGGTTGGTGACCTGCGCGAAGTTCTGCTTGAAGTAGGTGAACAGCGGCTTGGCCTTGTCCGACAGTGCCGAGATCGGCGTGTCGTTGCCCATCGAGCCCGCGGCTTCCTCGCCGGTGGCCGCCATCGGCGTCATCAGGATGGTGATGTCTTCCTGGCTGTAGCCGAACGCCTGCTGGCGATCGAGCAGCGACAGGTTGGAGCGCACGCCGGTGGTCGGAACCTTCGGCAGCTCTTCCAGCACGATCTGGGTCCGCTCCAGCCACTCCTTGTAGGGATGGCTCTTGGCGAGATCGGCCTTGATCTCGTCGTCGGGGATCAGGCGGCCCTGCTCGAGATCGACCAGCAGCATCTTGCCGGGCTGCAGACGCCACTTGGTGATGATCTGGTCCTCGGGAATCGTCAGCACGCCCATCTCGGACGCCATCACGATGCGGTCGTCCTTGGTCACGAGATAGCGCGCCGGCCGCAATCCGTTGCGGTCGAGCGTGGCGCCGATCTGGCGGCCGTCGGTGAAGGCGATCGCGGCGGGGCCGTCCCACGGCTCCATCAGCGCGGCGTGATATTCGTAGAAGGCGCGGCGCGTCTCATCCATCAGCGGATTGCCGGCCCACGCCTCCGGAATCATCATCATGACGGCGTGCGGCAGCGAATAGCCACCCTGCACCAGGAATTCGAGCGCGTTGTCGAAGCAGGCGGTGTCCGACTGGCCTTCGTAGGAGATCGGCCAGAGCCGGTTGATGTCCTTGCCGTAGAGCACGGAGCTCACCGAGGCCTGGCGCGCAGCCATCCAGTTGGTGTTGCCGCGCAGCGTGTTGATCTCGCCGTTATGCGCGATCATGCGGTAGGGATGCGCCAGCGACCAGGCCGGGAAGGTGTTGGTCGAGAAGCGCTGATGCACCAGCGCCAGCGCGCTCTCGAAGTCCGCCTCGTGCAGGTCGGGATAGTACTTGCCGAGCTGGTCGGCGAGGAACATGCCCTTGTAGATCACGGTGCGGCAGGACATCGAGCAGGGGTAATAGCCCGCAAGGCCCCGGTCGCGGCGCTGGTAGATCGCCTGCGAGATCGACTTGCGCAGGATGTAGAGCCGGCGCTCGAAATCGTCCTCGGTCTTGGCGGTGCCGTTGCGGCCGATGAACACCTGCATGCAGGCGGGCTCGGTCGGCTTCACGGTGACGCCGAGCGAGGAATTGTCGGTCGGCACGTCGCGCCAGCCGAGCAGGGTCAGGCCCTCTTCCTTGATCTGGTCGGCGATGATGCTCTTGATGACGTTGCGCCAGGCGGTGTCGCGCGGCATGAACAGCGCGCCGATGGCGTATTCGCCGGGTTGCGGCAGCGCGAAGCCGAGCTCCTTGGCCTTGCGGCTGAAGAACGCGTGCGGGATCTGCACCAGGATGCCGGCGCCGTCACCGGCGCGCGGATCGGCGCCGACGGCGCCGCGATGCTCGAGGTTGCAGAGGATGCTCAGCGCGTCCGAGACGATCTCGCGCGACTTCTTGCCCTTGATGTTGGCGATGAAGCCGACGCCGCAGGAATCCTTCTCCAGGCTCGGATCGTAGAGGCCTTCGGCCGGCGGGCGCGAATTGTGCTCCTGAATCGGATCAGTCGTTTTCGAGGCGACCGTCGCCGACAGTTCTTCTGCCACGATGTTTGCGCGCTCGAATTGCGACCCGTTCATGTCCTCGTCCTCTCCATGCGGCAAGCTGCCTCACCGCCATCTTCGGCGCACCTTGGGCGTTCCGCGGCACCCGCCTCTGGGTCACCGCTCGTCCGCTGCGAGCCGCATTTTCTTAAATTCAGGCCAAGGCGTTCTACGTCCCCGAGAACGGCTTTGCCTGTTGCCTTCTTGGTGCTCGGAAGCACCGACTTTCGGTGCAATCCCTATGCCGGAACCGCAAGCAAAATTGAGACAGCTTTCCTGTCGTAACCATCACCTTGCCAAATTTTTGTCTATCACACAAGCGCGCGAAAGTCCCGATTCCCAGAGTGTCAATCTCCGCTTTCCGCACGGTGCGCGGCCCCGGTTTTGAAGCAAACGCGCCCTGATCCGGCCCCGCCGACGCCGGAATCCCGAATGAAGCTTCGGATCGACCCTTCGGAAGGCGCGCCACGCCGCAAGAAGCGAAAGAGCGCGATCCACCCGGGGCCTGACAGGAGCGTGTCGACCATGAAGTTTTTCACAGGATGTGTGCCCGCCGCCGCGCTGGCGCTGGCCGTGACCGCGGCAGAGGCGCAAGTTCCAGCGAACGGTATTGCGGGAGGGGCTATGATCGCGGTGTCGGATTTCGACAGGCCCTATGCGCCGCCGGACGCCGCGCCGCCTCCACCGCCGCGGTATGGCTATGGCTATGAGGAACGCGGTCCGGCGCCGGCGCTGCTGCCGGCCACCGAAGTCTATGCGGTGCTGCGCGACAACGGCTTCTCGCCGCTCGGCATCCCGCGCCTGCGCGGCAGCGTCTACACCATCGCGGTGATCGACCGCCGTGGCGACGACGGCCGGCTGGTGATCGACGCCCGCGACGGACGAATCCTGCGTTTCATGCCCGCCGCCGACGCCTATGGCATGGCGCCCACCTATGAGGAGCGTGCGGTCGCCCCTTACGGCCCGCAAAGCGCGCTGCCGCCGCCGACCGTGGTCCGCAGCGGCCCGCCGCGCCCGCCAGCCCCGATCCCGCGTGTCGCCAGTCGCACCGTGCCGCTGCCGAAGGCGGCTCCTCCGCGCGGCGAAACGTCGGTCGCAGCCGTGAAGCCGGCCGAGCCTGCGGTACAGCCTGCGCAGCAGACGGCGGCCGTGCAGGCCAAGCCCGCCGACGTCGCGCCGCAAGCCGCGACGCCGACAGTGGGGCAGGCGAAGCCGGCCCCCCGATTCTGCCGACGCAGGACATGCCGGCCGCGCAGGGGCTGGACTAGCAAGCTGCTCGCGTGATGCGACGGCGCTAGTCAAACTCACGGTGTCGTCCCGGCGAAGGCCGGGGCCCATACCGCGAGGTCTATCGATTGGGCGTGGTGGGAGTACCGAACTCAGAATCTTCGCCAAACTTCTCCCTGGGGGTATGGGTCCCGGCCTTCGCCGGGACGACGTGGGGAAGAGCTGAGCAAGACAAAAAGGCGCCCGAAAATTCCGGGCGCCTTTTTTGCATTCGCACAATCGCCGCTCAGCTTCGCCCATACCCCGCAGCTTCCAGGATCAGGTTCGCCACTTCCTTCGGATGCGACACCAGCGAGAGGTGGCCGGCATCGAGCTCGATCGTCGTTGCGTTCATGCGCTTGGCGAGGAAGCGCTCGAGATCGGGATTGATGGTGTCGTCGTTCTTCGACACCGCGTACCAGCTCGGCTTGGCGTGCCATGCAGCTTCGGTGGTGCGGCCGGCGAAGATCGAGGCCGCGGTCGGCCATTGCACGGCATAGAGCTCTTTGGCCTGCTCCGGCTTCACGCCATTGGCGAAATATTTCAGGAAGGCGTCTTCCGAGAGCTTGGTGTAGCCGTCGCGTTCGACGATGCCGGCGCGCACCGGGCCGGTCGGAAACTGCTTCGACAGCGCGACGAAATCCTCGTTCGCGTCGGGCGCGCGTGCGGCGACATAGACGAGGCCGGTGACCTTGGGATCGGTGCCGACCTGGCTGATCACGGTGCCGCCCCAGGAATGCGCGACCAGCACGGTCGGACCGTCCTGCTCCGCCAGTGCGCGCTTGGTCGCCTCGACGGAGTCTGCAAGCGACGACAGCGGATTTTGCACGGCGGTCACGTGAAGGCCCGCTGCCTGGAGGATCGGGATCACCTCCGACCAGCTCGATCCGTCGGCCCATGCGCCATGCACCAGCACGACGTTCCTGGCCTTCACGGTTTGCGGGGTCTGTGCGTGAGCGAGGCTGAGAGGGGCCGCCAGCAGGCTCGCGGCGACGAAAAGGCTGCGCCAAAGTGTCATGATCGTTCTCCGTCTTGTTTTGGGGTCGATGTCCAAAGGACGGAGGGAGAGGCGGCGCTGTTACGCGTCCTCACCGCTCTGTGATGCGGTGCAAAAGGACAACCAGAGACTGTCGTCCCGGCGAAGGTCGGGACCCATACCGCGAGATCTCTCGATGGGCAGCCGGTGTGAGTCCCGAACTGCCGGTCTTCGCCAAACGTCTCCCTGTGGTTGATGGGGTGGACGGCCCCCTACGGCATCAGTGTGCCAGAATGAGGTTGTTGCAAATCTCAGACAAGGGAGC